>JAEZGD010000656.1 GCA_023417165.1 Planctomycetota bacterium | reverse complement strand
CTGTTGGTGCGGTCGTGTGCTTCGCGAAACGTCGGCCCGCTGTTGAGCGCGATGTACTTGCGATGCACCGCTCCCGCTTTTTGCAGCGGATTGGGATAGATCATTAGCGGCAAGTGGGTCGCGGAATCGTAATCCTGGCCGTTAAAGGTAAGCTTGCTGTCGTTCCACATGAGCGGCAACTGCGGCAGCGCTTGCTTCAGAACGCTGTTGCTGCTCAAGTCGCCGAAGCAAATCAGGTGCCTGTTCTCGATGTCGCGCTGCGTGACTTTGGTATCGAGTTTGACAGGCAGTTCGCCACGGAAAGCCGCGGCCCAACGCTCGCGCAAGTGCGCCACTTCAAAGTCGATCCACTGTTGCACGCGCGGATGCGACGACTTGCCGGAGGGGAGCACCACCAAGAACGGATCGAGAAACGCATCATCGATCGGCCCTTGCATGCGCGGCGCTTTGCCGGTCAGGCGATTCTCTTGGGTGGTGACAAAGGGCTCGGCCCATTGCCAGCGGCCGTCCTTGAGTTCGAAATGCTCGCTACGATATCTGGTTGGTTTATCCGAAGGAGGGACCGCCACCGTTTCGCCATCGATGACGAACGTGCGCTTGTCGGGTGCAGCAAAGAGATCCACGCTAAAGCGGGTGACGTTCTTGGTGGTGATGTCGAACGTGCCTCGCTTCAAGGTGCCATCGAGCCGTGCGTCCTGCCAATGTTCCTTGAGACCATAAGCCGTGAACCAGGCCGCCGTGTTGTAGCGCAAGGTGCGTGTTTGCAAGTGCGCGTCGGGTTCGATATTCGGCTTGGACCTGAACTCGCGATTCTGCGCGAGCGCCGCCTCCAACTGCGCGAGCAGTTCTTTTTTGACTTCGGGATGATACTTGTGCGCGGTTTCCGGGCCGATGAGATGCCGCAGTTCGCGCCCTTCCTTTTGGAATGACTCGGCCATGAAGTCGGCGGCGTCTTTTTGCTTGTCGAGTTCGCCGCTATAGGCGATGACCGGCAGGTTGAACAGGTTGCGCGTGTAGGCCGGCACGTCGTAGACGCCCCACAGCTTTTGCTCATATACAGGCGGATAGGCGGCGGGCTTCAGATTTTGATAGCGCGCCACATCGACGAAGCCTGCTCCGGGGCTGACGGCGGCAAATTGGTACGGGTAGTGCGCACCAATGTGCCACGCGCCGGCGCCACCCATCGAGAAGCCCATCAGCACGGGCTTACCACTCGATACGTAATTTAGATTGCCGTGATCGAGGATTTCGAACACGTCGATCTCGCCAGCGCTTTTGAAGCCCAGGCATTGCCGCCCAAACGGATGAATGACGATCGTGCCTGGCAGCGCCGGCACTTCGCCCACCTTGTGCGCTCGCTCGTGTAAGAAGTGCAAGTCGGTTTGCTTGTCGCCACGCCCGTGCAAAAACATGATGGTTGCGGCGGGCTTCTTAAAATCGAACCCTTCGGGAATCACCAGGCCATACGGCTGCACGCTGCCGTCGATCCATGAGTAATAGCCGCGAACAACCAGCCCGGTCTGCGAGAGCCAAGGCATCTTGCCTTGCTTTCCCTGGGCGAGCCGCGTTTCGGCCTGCTGCAGGGCCCAGCGCGCTTTGTCGAAATCCTTCTTGTCGTAGAACTCGTCAAAGCGCAGAGCATAGGCAACCGCTTTGGTGAAGATCTCGATATCCTCGCGGATCTTGCTATTGCCAATCGCTTTGATCTGCGGCTCGAGTGCGTCGAGCTTGGTCTGCAACTCGCTGCGCACCTCGGCAGGAATCTCGATGCCTGGCGGAGGGAGTAGCCGCTTGATCGGTGGGATCGGGGCGAGCTCTTCGGCAGGCAAGGAAGTGGCGATTAGGCACAGCAAAATGAGTAGCGATGTGACGCGCATAAGACCAGGGGTTGTGGCAGGCTGGGAGGCAAGCGGCGCAAAAAAGGCGAGTCTCCGGCTAAGGAGACTCGCCCTATGGGTTAGCGCTTTGCAAGCAAAGCGGCTAAATGTAGATCGCGTTTACTTCTTGAACGCTGGGTCGTTGGGATTGCCAGCCGAACGCAGGTAAGCGATCAAGTCGAGAATCTCATCCTTCGTCAGCGTGTTGATCAGGCCCTGAGGCATTTCCGACAGCGGCGACAGCTCGCGCGTCTCGATGTCTTCCTTGGCGACTTCGGTTAACGCTTCCGCAAACGGATTGGTGCGGATCGAAACTTTCTTGTCGTCCTCGTTGATGATGCGTCCGGTGAGGACGTCGCCATCTGCGGTGACGATGGTGGTCGTCTGGTACTGATCGCTCACTACCTTCGAAGGCAGGATCAGCGATTCCGTCAGGTACTGCGGATTGAAGCGTGCGCCGACGCCGGTGATGTCCGGGCCGGTCGAGCCGCCATCGCCGTTGAAGCGATGGCACTTCGCGCACTGAGCCGCTTCAAAGGCCGCTTTGCCCTTTTCGAACGAGCGGCCCTTTTCGACCTGAGCAAGCGACGATTGCAGGTCGTCCATTTGCCAGTTGTGCACGAACTGCCGGGTCGTTTCGACCTTGACGACATCGACCTTTTGCTTGCCTTCGATCACGTCCTTGAGGCTCGCGCGGTCGGCATCCGACAGCTTGGCGACGCTATCGTTGCGAATTTGCTGGCAGAACTTCTTGAAGCTGTTGCCGCCGCGATAGGTCTGTTCGGCGAGGCTGATCCAGCTGAAGAACGCGACGCGCTGATCTTTCGTCCAACCGTCTTTGACGTTACGCAGCACGAACGCATAGAACATCTGATCCTGCTGCGTCTGCGCGGCGGCCAGCTTTTGCAGGCCGAGTTCGACCACGCCGGGCGCCTTCAGGTAGACCAGCACGTTGAACAGTTCGCGGTTGACCGATTCTTCGGCGGCCGGCCACAGCGGGCGGATCGTCGACAGAACCGATTGAGCCGTCGCGGCATCGGGCTGACCCATGCGAATAAACGTCAGGCCATACGCACGCAGGGCGGCATTGGTCTGATCCGGCGAGAGGCTCTGCCACGGCAGGGCGTTGAGCTTCGCGACGATTTGCGGCGCGAGTGATTTGTCGCCGCTACGAGCCAGCGCGATCATGGCATAGATGCTGGCGGTGGTGCGCTTCTCGGCCAAGGCCTTGGCTTGCCACGTCGCTACCGGCTGATGCTCGATTGCGACGCGTGCTGCAAAACGCAGCGCGCGATCGGACGAGTTCAGGTGCGGCCAGGCAGCCTCGACCGCCTTGGGATCTTGCTTGCCGTGGAACGCTTCGAGCTCGTGCCGCAGCTTGCGGGCGGCAGCAGCGGTCTTATCCTCGACCGGCCCGGCAGGTGCGGTCGATTCCGAACCGGTATAGCTCACGCGGTAGAGGCCCGACTGCGTGCCGCGGCCGCCGATTGCAAAGTACAGTTGACCATCGGTGTGCACCACGATGTCGGTGACTGGCAGCGGACGTCCGGAGACGAAGCTTTCGAACGTGCCGGTATAGCTGCTGCCGTCTGGCTTCATGTGCACGGCGTAAATCTTGCCGTAGGTCCAGTCGTTGATGTAGAGCGCGCGTTGGTAGTCGGCGGGAAACTTCGCGCCGGTGCCAAAGCAAATGCCCGTCGGCGAGCCAAGACCGATATCGACGACCGCGCCGAGGCTGTCGGCGTAGTAGTCAGGCCATTTGCCGGTGCCATAGCGCCAGCCGAATTCCGAACCGCTGGTGGCATGGTTCACACGCGTGGGGCGATACCAAGGCGCGCCGGTATCCCATTCCATGTCGGCGTCGAAGCTGAACAGTTCGCCGTCCTGATTGAAGTCGATGTCGTACTGATTGCGGAAGCCGGCCGAAACCATCGTGAAGGTCTTGCCTTCGGGATCGGTCTTGCAGATCCAGCCGCCCGGCGCCATGACGCCGGTGGCGTGACCGTTGCCGTCCGGATTACGCGGCAGCAGCAGGTCTTCGGCCCAGTTCTTGTTGGGCGAATTCGGATCGAGTTCCGCAGGCGGCTTCGTGTGGTTGCCAGCGATGACGTACAGGCTCTTGCCATCAGGCGAGAGGCGCACGGCGTGCGGGCCGTGTTCGCCACCGCCGTCAAACTTCTTCAGCAGCTTGATCTCGTCGTATTGGTCGTCGTTATTGGTGTCGCGCAGGCGGTACAAGCCCGAGCCTTGCTGGCTGCCACCGTTGACCACCACGTAGAGCGAATCGAAGGCATAAAGCAGACCTTGCGCTTCGCCGATTTCCACGGCCAGCTTCTCGATCTTGGTGTCTTCGGCCGTCTTGCCTGGGGTGATGCGGAACAAGCCTTGGCGGCCTTGGTCCGAAGCAATCAAGCGACCTTTGTTGTCGCTGCACAGAGCGACCCAGCTACCTTGGTCCGACTTGGGGACCGAGTACAACAGTTCGGTCTTGAAGCCCGGCAGCGTGGTGATCGCTTCGACCGGCGTCGACTGGGCGATGCCTGCGCTGTCGAGGCCGATGTCGCCCCAAGGCTGCGCGCCGAGCTTGGCGATCACAGTGGGTTTGCCCCACTTGCTATCGTCGAAGTCGGCCTTCTGCCAACCTTCGGCCGCCTTTTCCTGGATGCGCCACGAATCATCGGTGTTGATCGTGATCTTCTTGCCGTCTTCGGTTTCGAGCGTGATGCGCGCGAGCAACGCGGCGACGCCATCTTCGTTCTGGCCACGAATGGCAATCACGTTCTGGCCGGTGCGCAGTTCCTTGGTAATGTCCTGCTTGATCGGCTCTTGCCAAGTTTTGTGATCGACGATCTTCTTGCCATTGACGAACAAGGTCAGGATGTTGTCGCACGAGGCGACGACGGTCGCCTTCTTCAGCTTGGCAGGGACCTCTATCGACTTACGAAAAGCGACGACTTGGTTCGCGGCGGGCTTGGCGGCCCAGATCCAGACGGGCGGAGCCGGCTTATCGGCTGCTTGTTGCCAAGCGCTGGCCGAAGGCGTCAGGCCAAGCCATGCGACGCTGGCCGCGGCCAGCATCGCAAAAGAAAGGGACACTACGAGCATTCGTCGCATGTTCTGCGGCTCCTCAGGAAATCCGGTTCGTGGGGTGCCAGCAAAAGGGTGATCGCCGTGGCTTAGAAGCAGATCGGCGCTGAATAGGCGGCCCGCTGCTACTGGCCGCCACCCCTTTGATGGGAAGGAAAGGACCGCCGCAGTATATCGCAGCGGAGGGCGATTTCGCTACCACTAAGAAGCTGATTTGTCGCTCGTAGCGAGCTTGCCAGCCATCGCGCCAAACCGTAAGATTGTGAACGGATGTTCACTTTTGAGGTGAGGCTATGGCTGGCGATCACCGCAGGCTGGCGCCGGGGCGAGGGGCGGCGGTGAATCCGCCCAATCGTTTCGAAACGCTGCACGCCGAGGCAGACTACGAGCAACTCGATCCGCATGATTCGGCGCTCGCTGCTGCGCCGCGCGTGGCGACCGAGTTTCTGCCGGATCAAACCAAATCGATCATCGCGGAGAACGATAGCCCGGACATTCCGTTCCGCTACAGCATCAATCCCTATCGCGGCTGCGAACATGGTTGCGCCTATTGTTATGCGCGGCCTAGCCACGAAATGCTGGGCATGAATGCGGGGCTCGATTTCGAGTCGAAAATCCTCGTCAAACGCGATGCCGCGGCGCTGTTGCGCAAAGCCTTGTGCAAGCCGAAGTGGCAGCCCGAATCGATCACGCTGAGCGGTAACACCGATTGTTATCAGCCGGCCGAACGCCAGTTCGAGCTCACGCGCAGCCTGATCGAAGTCTTCGTCGAGGCGAATCATCCGTTTGAGATCATCACCAAAAACGCGCTGGTGCTGCGAGATTTAGACCTGCTGGCGCCGCTGGCGGCGCGGCGGTTGACGCGGGTGAATATCAGCATCACCACGCTCGACGCGAATCTGGGGCGCGAACTGGAGCCGCGCACTTCCTCGCCTGAGGCGCGCTTGCGAGCGGTGCGTGAACTGACGCGCGCAGGTGTTTCGGTGCGCGTGATGGTCGCGCCGATTATGCCGGGGCTGAACGATCACGAAGTCGGGCAAATCCTGGCGGCGGCCAAAGAGGCCGGCGCGGTCGGCGCAGGCTATGTGCTGTTGCGATTGCCACTGGCGGTCGCGCCCATCTTCTTGGAATGGTTAAGCGTGCATCGCCCGCTCGCCAAGGCGAAAGTCGAGGCCTTGATCCGCGACACACGCGATGGCGAACTGTATAAGAGCCAGTGGAAAGAGCGGCAACGCGGCGTCGGTCCGTATGCACAAGGCATCCAAGCGATGTTTAAAACGCTCGTCCACAAGCATGGACTGAATCAGCCGCTACCGCCGCTCGATTGCTCGCAATTTCGCCCGCCGCGCGATGCCGCAGGGCAGGGGATGTTGTTCTAATCGCGCGAGCTCTGTAATGCAGAAAGTAGTTCCCGCAAATTGCGTGGGTTCTGGCCCAGATCGCCTTTGCCGAGGCGCGACTTGCTAGTTGCTCGCAGGATCGAACCGGTGGGCTCGGGAGAAATCGTGACCGTGATATCGTCTTGAAAACGCAGCAGCGGAGTTGACCGCACCAGGTGCAACGTCACCTGGCCATCGCCTTCGGTAAGCTCGGCCAATCGCCAGCGCGGTAGTTTGTCGATGACGCTGAGCACGTGCCGCGCCAGTTCGGCCGGAGCGAGCTCGCTGCGATGCGCCGGCAATGCCGAGCGCGGATCATCGCTGGTGCTGGCGGTGTTAGTCGTCAGGTCGCGTCGCCAGTCATCGACTTGCAATGCCACAATCACTACCGCCAAGGCGGTCAGGCTAAGAAGCACGGCAAGTGTGGGCCAAAGCATACGTCGTGAGAACATGATGGAAGGAAACAACCCGCTTATCGTCAGCGTAGGCGTGCGGTATCGTGAAGTTGACCTTGATTGTAATGTACGGCCCGTCGGCCGAGAGGATATTTCGCCATGTCGTTGTTCGCACAGTCCGAAAAGCAGAATCTGCAGCGCGCGCAGCCGCTGGCGGCGCGCATGCGTCCGGTAGCCCTTGACGAATTCGTCGGCCAGCAGCATTTTCTCGGCGAAGGCAAGCTATTGCGCCGGCTGCTGAAGGCCGATCGGCTTGGTTCTGTGATCTTCTATGGGC
>JAEZGD010000634.1 GCA_023417165.1 Planctomycetota bacterium | reverse complement strand
GTACCACATGCGGCAGATCGACCACGGTGCCGCGAACGTTGGGATACTTCGCCACAATCTGGCTGAGCATCGAGCCGTTTCCACCGCCGATATCCATCACATGCTTGAACTTGCTGAAGTCGAAAGCATCAAGCATCGCCGCGGTTTCGCGACCGTGAATGCTGGTCATCGCCGCATCGAAAATCTTCGCCTGTTCGGGGTTCTGAGCGAGATATTCAAAGATTGGCTGGCCGTATTGCTTACGAAACGCGGCTTCGCCGGTGCGGACGGTATGCAGCAGGTCGCCCCACGTCGCGAAGTGTTCTTCGCACATCATCACCGCCATCGCCCACTGCGAGTCGGGAACGTCGCGGCGCAGCAGTTCGGAAAGGGGCGTGTTTTCGAACGTCTGCGTCTCAGTTTCGGCGAAGACGCCGATGCTGGCGAGCGCTCGCAGCAAACGAAACAGCGCGTCGGCGTTGCTGTTGGTTAGCGTGGCGAGTTCACCCACGGTGCGCGTGCCGCGAGCGATGTGATCGGCCAGCTCCAGCTTGGCCGCGACATAAACGCCTTGCGACATCCAGTAACCCGTGATCATGCGAGCCATCTGCTCGCCCGGCGGTGGTGTGTTCATATTGCGGCCTTACAGAGGTGAAAATCGGTCGATGGAAACGCGCCTGAGCCTACAAAGTGGCGCGCTCGTTGAATAGCCCGTCCGCAGGGTCTTGGTCAAGAAACGAAATCGGCCCGGGACGACGTCTCGCCCCGAGCCGATTCGTTCGTGCTTGCTTCGTTATTCGGCGTCCGGCTCCACAAAGAACGAGCCGTTGTTGGCCACGTTAAACAGTGGGCGGTGATAGTCTTTGCTGCGGGCCGTGCGGCAACCAGGGTACCACACCAGGCCAATGCTCAGGTTCCACGATTCGTCGACGTTGCCAGCTTGTTGGCGGCCTTCGGTTGGGATCAGGAAGGCGAAATCGCTGCGCACCGCCCAGCTTTCGCTAATCGGCACGTTGAAGTCGGCACCGACCAGGCCATCGCTGCTGTCGGTGATGCCTGCGAAGATCCGACCGCTGGCGCCGCATTCGGCGAACTGGCGGCGATAGAACGCGGCATAAATATCGGTCGAGCGCCAGCCTTCGGTCAGCGTAATGCTGGTCGTGGGGCTGGTTTGAATGGTCGATTCGCCGGTGGCGTTGTTAATGCCGTGAGTCGCCCACACGCCCAGTTCGTGGCCACGAGGGAAGACCCAGCTCAACTCTGCACGCAGTTGCGTCGGATCGATCGCTTCGTAATACCACTCGTCATGCATAAAGTCGAGCACGACACCGCCTTGCAGACCCCAGTCCACACGGCGGAAGAAACCGGCCGTGACAAAGAACTGGCGACGATCTTCGTCGGTGATGTCGTTACCGCTAAAGGTGCTTTGAATCGCCTGGCCGCCGATCTGCATCGAGAGGAATTCCGAGCAGGGGACGGGGCTGCCCCAGTTCACGCCTTCGTGAAAACCAAAGCTGCCGCCTTCACCGCGATTGAGCGGACCCGTGAAGCCATCGGCACCCGCGAAGAATTCGAACTTATCGAACGACAGGTTGGGGCATGGGATCAAACAGCAGTTTTTGCCGCGACCGCAAGGACCGCAGGAACCACACGAGCCGTCGGCGCAGTCGCCACCCATAAAGTCACCGTCGTGACCTTGCGGATAGTTCATCGTCGCGCCGTCTTCCATGATGATTTCGCCGCCGGGCGGAGGAAGCTGCTCAGGCATCATCGCCGAGCCTTCCATAATGATCTCGCCTTCCTGGACCATCACGCTTTGATCGAAGCGACCGCGCGAAGCCGTGCGATAGCCAGCCGGAGCGCGGCGCGCCATCGGCGCGTTGTGCGCGACCTGGCGGGCAGGATAGTTGGCGGCAGGAGCAACTTTTTTCTGGACGGGAGCTGGCTCTGGGCTGATGCGCACCTGCTTGGTGGCATAGCGACTGGAGCTACGAGGTGGTGGATTCGAGGCGTCGGCCGCCGACGCATAACTCGCCAGTCCCGCTAGCGAAGCCAGCAGGGCGGCTCGGCTGGCATAGCGAAGCCAGTCGATCAGGCAAATGCAAATCATCGCAAAGTCCTTATGCAGCACGAACGCGGGGCGGACATACAATTCCCCGTCGTACTGCAACTATCGGACTTTGCCTGACCAGAACTTTCGGCGAAATCGGCAAACTCGAAATAATCGGAAAAGCTTGCCAAGACTGCCGCGTCAGTTGCTAGCGGTTCCCGGAATCATGCCCTTCACCTCGGTAATGCGTCCTTCGCTTTCGAAGGTGAGGTCGATCGTGCTCGCGTCGTCCCGCACTGCATGCAGGCAGTCGCCAATTGTCGACAGGGCAAAGCCTTGCTCTTGCAGGAAGGTTTCAGCCGCCACGCGATGGTCGAGGTACTCGAAGCTTTCCAGCACTTGCATCAGCGCGGTGCAGACGCGTTCGACCGGCGAGCGCTGAAACAACTCGGCCGGCAAACCAAAGATCAAGAAATACAGCGCGCCATTTTCGTAAGGACCGCGGAAGTAACAGGTCTTCCGCACCAGGCCGCTGGCGACCATCGAGAGCTGATGGCCGTTGGCCACCGCCAAATCCAAGTTGGCTTGCGACAGTTCCATCACGGACTGCTGCTGGCCATAGTCGCGCAGTTGTTCGGCGGCTTCGAGGAGCGTGGTCGGCAGATCGCTAGGATTCGCCCAGGCCCATAGCCAGGTGTCGTTCAGTTGCGATTCAGTTCCCAATAGCTGAATGGGATAGCGCAGGTCGGTGCCGAAGGTGGCTTCGCCAGCGGTCAGGTCAACCGACCAGCCGCGATCGCCCAGGAAGTCGGATAACTGCATCTGCCGAGCCATAGCCGACCCGGCGAGCGAAGAAAAAAGCTCTTGAAAGCGCGTCATGGTGTGATCTCTGCTATTTCTTTTCCGCTTTAACGCCGCGGAGTTCAAAGTGATCGTAGTCGGCCGTATCGTCGAATGTGCCAATGCCGACCTGCCCCCAGGCAAACGTCTTGTCGCTGGCAGTCATGCACGGCGTTTGCATGTCGTCGTAATAGATTTCGATAGTGCCGTCCGCCACGCGGCGCACGACCTTGACGTCGTGCCAGTCGTCGGTCCACTTGGTGCCAGCGTTGGTTTTGGTCGAGATCTTCGTGCGCGGAGCATCGTTCACAATGAAGATCTGGTTAGCGTGGTCGTCGGTCTTCGCGCCCAGATGGACATAATAGAAGTGCGCGGGATCTTGATAGCCAAAGACAATGCAAGCATCGCGATGACCATAGTCGGAGTGCGTGCTCTTCACCTTAGTCGTGAGCACAAAGTCGCCCACTACCACATCTTTCAGAAGCGCGATGTTCGTCGGGCTGCGGTGCG
>JAEZGD010000613.1 GCA_023417165.1 Planctomycetota bacterium | reverse complement strand
ACAGTGGTCCGCAACTTTATGACCTCAGTCGCGACCTCGGCGAGACCAACAATCTGGCTGCCGAGCATCCCGAATGTGTCGACCGTATGCGTGCCGCGTTGCAAGCCGTTCGTGCCGCCAAGCCGGGCAAGTCGCCAGCACCTTAAGACCCGCGTTAACATGCCGGGCAATTCCGCTTTTATGCCTGGATGAGTGGCAGGTCGCGTTGCTTGCAAGTCTTTGTCGATACAGGGCTTATCGCTGAAACCTCGCCGCATCTCGAATCGTTTTATGCTGCCTCCTGTTGGGGGTATGGTGTGGCTGGGTAAGCGATCTGTGACGAATGAAGTCGTGTGATACTCGTAAAAAGTATGTGCGCACTGTAGGCGGCTGTCAACGGCGATTTACAAGGTGACTCGCCTCGCCATGTCCGCCAGGCAAAACGGCAAGAGGCCTTAAAGCTCGCAATTCAACTTGAGTGAACCTGCGACGCTCCACGGCGTCTTTCTCTTTCTCGGCTGCGCGATGCCACCTAGAATTGTGCGTCGCTGCGCGCTGCTCCTCAGGAAGAGAAAGGCCTTCGTATGAATCCTCGCCAATTACAAAAGCTGGGCATTCCCCCGCACATCATTCCGGCAGCGCTGCGCGCTATCGAAACGATGATTGCCGAGGGAACGCCGGGGCAGGACGTCCGCCCAAAGATCGAAGCGGCCTTTCGCGCGCCCGAGCAGTATCTGAAGCACGCACAACTGGCGGAGTTCGCCCGGCAGTTGATCGACGATCAAGCTCAGCCTGTGTTCGAGCCCATCGCCTTTCCGGTGTGGGGAAGCGAGATCGACGACACCACGCGCAATCAAATGCGCGACGCGTGCAGCGTGCCGATGGCGCGCGGCGCTGCGCTGATGCCAGACGCGCACGTCGGTTATGGGCTGCCGATCGGCGGCGTGCTCGCGCTCGAGAACGCGGTGATTCCGTACGCGGTCGGCGTCGATATCGCTTGCCGCATGAAACTGTCGATTCTCGACACGCCGCCGGAGTCGCTCGACAAGAACTTCGAGCGTTATCGCGCCGCGCTCGAAAATGGCACTGTGTTTGGCGTCGGTGCGAAGCACGAAAAGCCGCAAGATCATCCGGTTATGGATGAGGACTGGACGGTAGCGCGCGTCACTCGCGAAAACAAAGACAAAGCGCGCAAGCAGCTCGGCACATCTGGCTCTGGCAACCACTTTGTTGAGTTTGGCGTACTGACGTTGGCCGAACGTGACGAGGAGTTGGGCCTGGATGCAGGCACTTATGTCGCACTGCTCAGTCATAGCGGCAGCCGCGGCGCTGGCGCGGCGGTCTGCGATACCTACAGCCGCATCGCGCAGGCGCAGTTGCCGCCGCAGTTCAAGCAGTTCGGTCGCCTGGCGTGGCTGAGCCTCGACTCGCAAGCGGGGCAAGAGTACTGGGCCGCCATGAACCTGATGGGCGATTACGCGGCCGCGAACCACGATGTGATTCATCGCCTGGTCAGTAAGAAGTTGGGCGCGCGGATCGTCAGCGGCGTCGAGAATCACCACAACTTCGCTTGGAAGGAAGTCCACAACGGCCAAGAGCTGATCGTACATCGCAAGGGAGCGACGCCCGCCGGCGAAGGCGTGCTGGGCGTGATTCCTGGCTCGATGGCTGATCCTGCGTTTGTCGTGCGCGGCAAAGGCAACATCGCCAGCCTGGCGTCGGCTTCGCACGGCGCGGGCCGCCGCATGAGCCGCACGCAAGCCAAGTCGCTCTATACGTGGAATGCGGTCAAAAAGGATCTGGAAAAGAAAGGTGTGCGCGTCCTTTCCGCCGGTGCGGACGAGGTGCCGTACGTCTACAAAAATATCGAACAGGTCATGCAAGAGCAGCAAGATCTGGTCGAGATCGTAGCGCGGTTCGATCCCAAGATCGTTAAGATGTGTGGCGATGGCAGCAAGGCCGAAGATTGACCGCACTCGCAGAGCACCACCATGGCGTTCCTCGCCCGCATCACTCTCTATCCCTTCAAGGCGCTCGACGGCCAAACGGTCGACAACGCCACTATCTTGCCATCCGGCGCACTGCAGCACGACCGGCGCTATGCGCTGGTCGATGCGGCGGGGCGTTACATCAATGGCAAGCGGACCGACAAACTACATCCGATTCGCTCTAGCTTCGATCCGGAGCATCAGCGGCTTGAGCTAGTGAACCACGGCGAACTGGCGACCTTTGATGTCGACGAAGACCGGGAAGAGATCGAACAGTATTTCAGCCTGCTCATGGACGAACGGGTGCGTCTGTTGGAGAACCGCACGCACGGATATCCCGACGACACCGACGCGCCGGGGCCGACTGTCATCAGCACCGCTACGCTCGAAACGGTCGCTAGTTGGTTTCCGGACTTAACCGTTGACGAAGCGCGGCGGCGCTTTCGCGCGAATCTTGAAATCGGCGGCGTCGAACCGTTCTGGGAAGATCGCCTAGCCGGCCCCGCAGGCGAAGGTGTGCCGCTGCGCATCGGCAAAGTCACCTTCGCAGGCGTGAATCCGTGCCAGCGCTGCGTCGTTCCTTCGCGTGACGCCCACACCGGCGCGCCGTGGCCGGGCTTTCAGAAGACGTTTGCCCAGCAACGCGAAAAACTGCTTCCCGCCTGGGCGACGCGCTCGCGCTTCAACCACTTTTATCGCCTCGCCATCAACACCCGGCTTGCTCCCGACAATCCCGGCGGCGAGATTCGCTGCTCCGAACCTGTGGAGGCCTAGCCGTTGCTGCAGTGGCGGAAGAAATTCACCACGGAGACACGGAGAGGATAAAAGAAGGAAGCAAGCCGCGGATAACGCGGATGCACACGGATGAAAGCAATTCTTGAAATGAGTTCCTTGTCCGATCCGCGTGTATCTGCGTTATCTGCGGCTTCCTCTGGCCTATTCTCTTCCTTTTCTGTCCTCTCCGTGCCTCCGTGGTGAATCCTCTCCTTTGGCCTTAGCTCTCGCAGGACGCGATTGCCTCGTATTCCTGCTTTAAGATACTCACATAGTCAGTCTCAGTTCCCCGCGCGTGATAGTCTTGCAGCCACCCGGCCATCACCGCCATGCATTCCTGTCTTGCGGCTGAAAACTGAGCCGCGCGAACGCTGGCGGGATCAATCCGATAGGCCGCTAAAAAAGCAATGCCGCGCAGTTTTGATGATTCTGGAAAGTGGTTTTCGTTACTGGCCACCCGTTGCAGAATCGTGTCCAGGGCGAATCGCCCGCGCTCTCGCAGTTCGCCCGTGTGCCCAATTGCTCCACCTGCTACGTGCGGATGCGGATGCTGGATCAATTCCCGCAGGGCATTGGCGGTTATCTCGGAGATCTCTTGGGTCGCTTGAATCTGACACGTGATGACAAGGATGCATTGCACAATGACATCGGCCGCCTGCGCGTCATCCGTCGGTAGGTTCGCGGCCATCTGTGGGAGCGCGCTCAGGAATTGCCGATAGGTTTCGTCGTCTAGCGGGACGGCGCCTCGCAACTGGCACGCGGCATAAAATCGCCGCGCGCGATGCAGAGTGCCATCAGCCACTTCGCGAATCAGATCCTCGTGCATGGTTCTGCCTTGCCGTGAGCACTTATTCGATTCGTTACTGGAATCAAAGTCGGGCGTTCCCTACGCAGCAAAAAGAGGATTCACCACGGAGACACGGAGGGCACGGAGAGAAAAGAGAGAAGGAGGAGACAGAAAAAGGAGCTAGCCGCAGATGAACGCCGATGCACGCAGATAGATTCAGAAATTCATTTCAAGAATTGGTTTTATCTGTGTGTATCCGCGTTATCCGCGGCTTCATGCTGTCTTCGTCTTATGTCCTCTCCGTGCCCTCCGTGTCTCCGTGGTGAACCTTTGTCTTCTGCTTTCCTTGGAGAAACCTGTTAATAGCCGCCACTGTTCGTAGTGCCAAAGAGATCGGTCGGTGGGGTGCGACCGAGGCGGCGCAGGCATTCGTCGAGCATGTCTTTGGTGCGACTGGCGCCGCAGCGCGAGACGCCGAGTTCACGCACTTGCAGCAGCGTATCAAAGTCGCGCACACCGCCAGCCGCCTTCACCTGCACATGCGCAGGCGAGTGTTTTCGCATCAGTTTCAGGTCGTCCATCGTCGCGCCGCCGGTGCCATAGCCGGTAGAGGTCTTCACCCAGTCGACGTTTAACTCGCCGCAAATCTCGCAGAGCCGAATCTTGTGCTCGTCCTGCAGGTAGCAGTTCTCGAAAATCACTTTCAGCTTTTGCCTGGCGGCGTGAGTGACTTCGACGATGGCGGCAATCTCCTCGCGCACATACGCCCAATTGCCGCTGAGCACCTGCGAGATATTCACGACCATATCCAACTCTTGCCCGCCATCGGCCAGCGCCCGCTCCGCCTCGGCGACCTTCATCGCAGTGGTGTGGCCGCCGTGTGGAAAGCCAATCGTGGTGCTCGCGTTGACGGTGCTGCCGGCCAGCAGTTCCGCGCAGCGCTGCAGATAGAACGGCATAATGCAGACGCTGGCAACATTGTAGCGCACCGCCAGCGCGCAGCCCGCCTCTAGCTCCGCCGTCGTCATCGTCGGCATGAGCAGCGAGTGATCAATCATCTTCGCGCAGTCGTCGTAGGTGAACATGGAGTCGGTATGAGGGTAGAGGGTGTGAGAGTGGAGGGTAGAAGGGAGAGAGTGTGAGTGATTAGTGGGGAAGTTTCCATTGGTCGGCATGCGTGGCCATAGTGACCAGCATGCCAAGGATTTGATCGTATTTTTTGTAGAGGTCGATGGCGGCCTCTCGTGACAGGTAGCCGCATTCCACGGCGAATTGCAGCCAGGTTTGGGTTTCGGCTGCTTCGCCTTCCGCATGCGTTAACTTGGCCACGAAAGCGCCCGGATAGCGACGATTGCGCCATGCTTCGGCCAAATTACTACAGACGGAGCGCGACGAGCGACGGATTTGATCGGTCAGCGAGTAGCGTTCTTCGGGTGGAAAAGTTTGTGAGATGCGAGATATCTCCATCGCTGCGGCAAAGCCCGTCTGATACACCTCAAGATCAAAGTGGCGCTGCACCAATCGGTCCATAACCCTTCTCCTTCGATGTGAAATTCGTCGCTCGCTACCCTCGACTCTCCACCCTCATACCCTCACACCTTCTCGCAAAACTGTCTCAAATACCGCTCGCTCTGCACCAGCGACGCTTGCCGGGCGGCGAGCGAATGCTCGTAGGCGCGGTCTTCGACTTCGACGCAGACGGGGCCGCGATAGCCGGTGTCGCCCAGGACGGAGAAGAACTGGCCCCAATTCACGTCGCCGAGGCCTGGCAACTTGGGCGTGTGATATTCGGCAGGATGGGCCAGGATGCCCACATCGTTCAGGCGATGGCGGTCGATGCGCACGTCCTTGGCATGCACGTGAAACAGCTTTCCGGCGAACTCACGCAGCGGCGCGAGGTAATCCATCTGCAACCAGATCATGTGCGAGGGATCGTAATTTAGCCCGAACGAATCGCTGGGAATCTCGTCGAACATGCGCCGCCAGATGCTAGGCGAAGTGGCCAGGTTCTTTCCGCCGGGCCATTCGTCCTTGCTGAACAGCATGGGGCAGTTCTCGATGCCGATGCGCACGCCGTTCTCTTCGGCCAGTCGGATCAGCGGCGTCCAGACCTCGCGAAAACGCGGCCAGTTATCTTCGACCGAGCGCGTCCAATCGCGGCCAATGAACGAGTTGACTTGCGTGATGCCAATCAGCGGCGCGGCGCGAATGATTTTCTTCAGGTGTTCGATCGCGGTCTCGGCTTCTTCGCGCTGCGGCGACAAAGGATTGGGATAATAGCCCAAGCCGCTAACGGCGACGTTGGCCGAAGCCATGGTTTCGCGCACCTGCGCGGCCAGATCGGCATCGAAGTCGGTCACATCCACGTGCGTCACACCGGCATAGCGACGTTCGGCCTTGCTGACTGGCCAGCACATCAGTTCCACGCAGTCGTAACCGGTTTGCGCGGCGAAGGTAGCTACCTCTTTAAGCGAAAATTCCGGCAAGATGGCGCTGACAAATCCCAATTGCATTCGCAAATCTCCGTCCTAGGGAACGAACCTGATGAGCCACACAGAATAGCACGCAGGCGCTACGAAGGAAGCTGGCAGGTGTTCGGCATAAAGATTGCACCAATATGGCTAAAGACGGCAAGGCGCTGGCTTTGCGCATGTTCTTTCTTTTGCCTGAAGGTGCCACCATGAGAACCGCACGATCCTTAGCTGTGGTGGGTGTATTTGCGGATGCGGCCGACGCGCAGCAAGCCATTTTAGAACTGCAGCGCATTGGCATTCCTGATGACCAGATTGGCGTCGCGGCGCGCCATACGGCGGAACCCTATACGACCGAAGTTCGTGATTTACGTCACGAACATCACGCAGGCGAGTCGCATGTGGCGCAGGGAGCGGTGACGGGCATCGCTGCCGGCGCGGGGCTCGGTGCGCTGGCGGGTTTGGCCATTGTGGCTGGTATGCTGCCACCGATTGGTCCGGCGATCGCTGGCGGCACGCTCGCGGTGATTTTGTCAACGGCGGCGGCCGGCGCTGCCGCCATGGGCGTCGCCGGCGCGCTCGCAGGCATGGGCGTCGATCGAGAAGAAGCCGAGTTCTACGAATCCGAATTTGAAGCGGGCCGCGTCGTCTTGGCGGTCACGGCTCCGGGGCGAGAAGACGAAGCACGCGCGGTCATCAAACGCTTTGGCGGCTATGACATGGCCGATCAAGCGGCCGCGCAGCAAGTCTTTCCGCCCGTCTCGCCAGGCACGATGTCGGCCGCCGAAACCGATACGCCCGTTGCGATGCCCATGGAGCCCGGCGTGCCGGCGAACGTGCATCTCTCTGGCGACCCGATCGCACCTCGCCACGCAGCCCCGTTAGATGTACCAGTGCGGGCGGAAGACCTCGTCGGTGAGCCGAAGACGCCTGCATCGCATGCCACGGTTCATGTGCCGGTCTCTTCGCCCGATGCGCTCAAGCCAAAGGAGAACCAGCCATGAACGTGACTTCCCACGCGCAAGTGGTCGGCATTTTTGAAGATCACGAACAAGCACGCCAGGCGATTGCTGCACTATTACAAGCCGGATTTTCCGACGATGAAATTGGCGTCGCCAGTGCGCATCGCGATGAGTTTCACACCGCCGAAACAGGCGCTGAGCATATCGGCGATAACTACGCCGCCGCCGGCGCAATGACGGGAGTGGCCGCTGGCGCAGGTGTTGGCGCGCTGTGGGGCTTGGCTGCTCTCGCTGGCGTGCTGCCGGTGATCGGTCCCGCGATTGCCGCGGGCACCTTGGCCGCGTTGATATCCAGCGCTGCCGCAGGGGCCGCAGCGGCAGGACTGGGCGGCGCTTTGATTGGCATGGGTATTTCAAAGGACGAGGCTGCGTTCTACGAAGCCCAAGTGGTCGCTGGTAACACAATTGTGACGGTGACCAGTCGCCAGCGTGTCGACGAAGCGCGGAAGATTGTGCAGCGTTTCGGCGGCTATGACATGGCCTCGCGCGCTTCGCAAGCGATGGCGCAACGCGATCAAGGCCCACCGCATATCGCACCCAGCACTAGCGCGCAGCCGTCACACGGTCATCGTGCGCCGCTGGGAGTCACGCTAAGACGCATGGCCGAGCACGCCGGCGATACCAGCCTTTCGACGCATACGTCGGAAGCTTTTATGCCAGAGATTCCTGAGCATACGAAGGTGGATACGCCTGTGATGCCTGAAGATGAAGTTGCTGACACACAGAACGAAATCGTCGACGAAGAACTTGATATGCCGCCCGTGATTCCCCCCGATGCGCCTGAGCAACAACCGCCTGCGCATCGTTTGTAATGCACCGCAAAAGCTTGTTGAACGGCGTTTTACATTCACAAATGGCATGTTGGTTGCATTTCATTAAGACAGAGAACGAAGGCGCTGCACTAGCGACCTTGAAATTGAGACACCCCATTCGAAAGGATTTATCATGGCTACTCGCACACATGGAACCGTGATCGGCGTCTTCCAAGATCACGATCAGGCTCGCAATGCGATCCGCGCTTTGAAGGATGCGGGATTCGCGGAAGACCAGATTGGCGTCGCAAGCTCCAAGCATGAAGGCCTGAAGGCTACGCGTGATGACGACGTCAGTGATGAAAGTTACGCAGGCGAAGGCGCTGTCACCGGCGTCGCCGCCGGCGCGGGATTAGGCGCTTTGTGGGGACTGGGCATCCTCGCTGGTGCGCTGCCCGCCATTGGACCAGCGATCGCTGGTGGTACGCTCGCTGTGATTCTTTCGAGCGCTGCTGCCGGTGCTGCCGCCGCGGGTTTGACTGGCGCGCTGATCGGTATGGGCATCTCGAAGGAAGAGGCCGAATACTATGAATCAGAAATGAAGGCCGGACGCACGATCGTGACTGTGAATGCAGGCTCGCGGCGCAACGAGGCCTTAGCGGTGATGCAGCAGTTCGGTGGCTACGATATGTCGAACCGCATGGCGGCCACGCGTGAAAGCAGCGCGCCGCTACGTGGTACCTCGACACATGGTGCTACAGCTGCCCCGCTGGCGCACACGACTACGACGACTTCCGGCGAAGGTCAGACCCTGCAAGCTCGGGAAGAAAAGCTGCACGTCGAGAAGACGCCTGTGGAGCACGATGTGACGGTCCGCAAGGAAGTTCATACCGAGCACAAGACGATCGACGTACCTGTCACGCGCGAAGAAATCGTCGTCGAGCGTCACACGCCTACCGGAAAGAAGGCCAGTGGCCCGATTACCGGCGGTCCGCAGGAAGTCCGCGTGCCGATCAAGGAAGAACAGGTCAATGTCGAAAAGGAAACGGTGGTCTCCGAAGAGGTGAACATCGGTAAACGGAAGGTCCAAGACACCAAGCAGGTGGACGCGACCTTGCGGAAAGAGGACATCAAAGTCGAGCAGCGCGGCGACGCCTGCCAGAATGATCCCAACAAAGGTAAGAGCAATCGTTAAGTGAAGCGCGCGGCGGACGATGCCTCGCGCATTGTCTCACGTAAGCCTTCACGGGCGAAGCACTGCTTCAACCTTTCCCAACAAAAACAGGCCCGCAGCGTGTCATACGCTGCGGGCCTGTTTGGCGTTATAGACCAAGCGAACTAAGTGTGATGTACGTCCATGTATTCCGCCACGGTGTCGAGCAATCGACTGGCTCGGACGGAATCAAGGTTCTGGTTGAAGTGAACCTTGAACATGCGTTCGTCTTCCCAATTGTCACGTTTATGTTCTTCTGCCGAGTGGACAACCACTCCGAAAAACGTCTGGCGACGCATCAATTCTTCGATGAGTTCCTGTGTGGTGAAGAATGCAAGCTCCGACGGTTGCATCAGATCCCTCCGAGTATTCATTGATTAAGGCGACCGATCATTGGCAGGCCACCCATTCAATCTACCGAGGCGTTGTCAGGCGGCCAAATGGATTGCGGAAAAACTCATCCACTGGTGCTAGCGGCACTCGGTGGTGCGAAAAAAGCCAACGCCCTAAGTGGCGGCCCCCGCCTTTAGAGTTGATCGGACTTTGGGCTGTCCAAAGTGACAATCACTTCGTCCGTGGAAGCGTGATCGAGCCGCACCTCGGTCTCGGGGGTCAGAAACGTCCAGGTCCGTCC
>JAEZGD010000612.1 GCA_023417165.1 Planctomycetota bacterium | reverse complement strand
TGCTGAAAGTGGTGACCAGCGACTTCACAAACGGATTGATGTATTCAACGCGCATGGTGAGGGGGCGTGCCGGCGGCAGCCAAAGGATAAACGGCGGGATTGTCTTGCTGAGAGGCCGCCCCAGGGCGTTGCTTCAGTTAGCCAACGCTACGTCCAAAGAAGTGTGGGTCAAGAAATTCATGGCAACATTGCCACAAATTGCCGTGTTGCCTGATCCCAAGCAGAGGGGCCGCGGCACGAGCATGCCGCACAGCCGGCGCCATCGCTACAAAGCAGCGCCGACCCCAAATTTAGGTGCGCAGTTCCACTTCGCCCCATTGGCCGAAGTTTTCGTCGACACCGATCCGCAGTACGCTCGGCCTTGCGCCCGTCTGCGCCGCCAGGCGTTCGAGGAGGCGCTCGCCAATGTAGCGCGCGAGCAGTTCGGCCGTGGTATTGGGAACCGGCAGCAGCACGCAGTCGCCGAGCGGAAAGACCCAGCGGCGATCTTCGAACTGCGCGGTCACTTCGCGGTCGTCGTGCGTGACGCGAATGGCCGGATGCTGTGTCGGCAGCAGCATCCGATGATCGAGCTCGTCGCACAGCGCCTTCAGATTGTCGCGCAGGGCGATGAAGTCGATCACGTAGTGATTCTCGTCGAGCGGGCCATGCACCTCGGCGCGCACGCGATAGTTGTGGCCGTGCAGCCGCTCGCAGATGTTGCCATTGAAGGTAATGAAGTGCGCGGCGCTAAAGACCAGGTACTCTTTTTCGAGCCGAACGCAGTAAGACTCGGTCATGTTCATTTCCAAGGCGGGGGAATCAGCCGCTCGCGAAACACCACATACAGCCCGGCGGCGATTAGGTCGGCGCTGGTGCCAGGGTTGCGACGATGGCCATCGCACCGCAGCCAAAAGTCAAAATCGCTCAGCGCTTCATGGTAATTTTCGTCGCCAGGCGCGCCGGCGGCCAGCACCTGCTGCGCATAGATCGCCGCTTGCTGCGAGGTTTCCTCGCCACATTTGCGGGCGATCAGGCTGTCGCCAAAACGCGCGATCAGCCGCACATACGTATCAATAATCGCGCTCGTCAGCGACAGACCGCCCTGGCAGGCGGACACCAGCGGCGCGACCACGTGTTCGAAGACCTCGCGGTAATCGTCGGCATACTGCTTGGCGACAAAATCACGCTCGGCTGCCAAACGCATCGCCTCGACCAGCGACTGTGGCGGCTCGCCTGCGACATCGGCCTCGTCGACTTTGCCCAGGCCGCCAGGCTGCGCGAGGGCAATCGCCTGATAGACGGCGGCGGTATCCTGAGGCGTTAAACCACGCAGCACGCGCGCGACGCCTGATTGCAGATCTTCCTCCGGCGGCACCGCGGCGAGCGGAGCCAGCAGCAAGATCATGCCAAGATTCGTGTTGCTGCCAATCGCTTCGCGCGTCGCACGAACGGCATTGAAGATCGTCGGGCCCACGCCCTCGGTCGCCGCATTGGCCAGCAACGGACCGATCAGCACGGCGCTGGTGGCGAAATCGCTGAAGGTCACGTCGTCGAAGTCGGCCCCGCGATGCACGTTGCCAGGCTTGGCAGCCGTCACTTCCCACAGGCACGCCAGCGTCACCGCTTGAGCCACGGACAACATCGCGTCAACCTCGCTCGCGCGCTGAAAGTGGCTGCGCCGCCTCGCCATTGCGCGCCAGAAACGCACGCAGTAGCGGCACGATGCGTTCGTGAGCGTCTTCGATCACGTAATGCCCTGCGTCGGCCAGTCGATGCACTTCCGCGTTAGGAAAATGCTTCTCGAAGCGTTCGAGGCACGAGGGGCGGAAGCACCAGTCCTTCATGCCCCAAATCATTTGAATGGGCCGATCGGCCAGCGTACTCAGGCCTTGTTCGATCTCTTCCAGCACTCGCCATGTCGGGTGAGCGCGGGTCAGCGGAATATCACGCACAAACGCATCAATGGCCACGCGGTTGGCCCACGAGTCGTACGGCGCGAGCAGTCCCGCCTGTACAACCGGCGTCATGCGGTCGGGCTTTTCGCTGGCCATCGTCACCGCCGCCCGGGCGAACGCATTCAAACGACGCATCGCCCAACTGCCAATCAGCGGCGTGCGACACATGCGAATCCGCAGTGGCACAAACGGCGGCGGAAACGCGCCGGTGTTGAACAGCACCAGTCGCGAAAAGCGCTCGGGCAGTCGCAGCGCGGTTCCCAAGCCGATCGCGCCGCCCCAGTCATGCACCAGTAGCGTAACGTCGCGCAGGTCGAGCGATTCGACCAACTGCACCAGATTGTCGATGTGCGTCGACAGTGAGTAATTGTATGGCTCGGGCTTGTCGCTCAGTCCGCAGCCCATGTGATCGACGGCCACGCAGCGATAGTCGCTGCGCAGGTCGCGAATCAAGTTCCGCCAATAAAACGACCACGTCGGGTTGCCGTGCACCATCAGCAGCGGCGCGCCGCTACCTTCGTCCAGGTAGTGATAGCGCAGCCCCGCCAGCGACAGTTCGTGCGACGTGAACGGATAGAGCGATCGCCAGTCAGGCATGGGGCTGGGGAAGAAGGCGTGGGACAGGATCGAACTATTATATCGTCACAGCGGGCATTCTGTAGGAGGGGAAACCACCCTTTGCGGCTGGGATCGGTGACGAATTCGTCACGACCGCCGGGCGACAAGTTTCAGCAGTTGCAGCAGCAAAAAAAAGAAAAACACCGCACACAGGTACAGCGGCCAATTGCTCCACAGAGCGAAGCGATACAAAGGCAACTGCAATCCCTCGACCACCGCCACAAACACCACCCCCAAGAGGCCGAGCATTAGCAGCAAGCAGCCGCCGACCGCCATCACCCCTTTGAAGGCACCTTCCTCGGTGTGCTCTTCGTTATACAGGTTGATGCTTCGCCCTCGCGTCAGACAGCGGGGAACCGTATCGGCAACCTCTTGCGCTCGGCAGCAATCGATCCACGTGATGGCGGGCGTCGCTTCGCCGCGCAGCAGCGCCGGCAATTGCTCGCAGAAATGAGTCAAACTGGCGGCGGGGTCGGGCAGCGCCAAAACCACTTGTTCCTGCTCACGCGCAAATCGCAGAACGCCGCGCGGCGCGTCCGATTCGGGTTCGACCGACCAGCGCACCGAGCGTCCCTTGTCGTTGGTCATTTGCACCGTCAGCGCGCTGGGCGAATCGATGTGGAGCGCGCCAAAAGCGCCGACCTTGTTCACGCTTCCCAGCAAACGCCTGGCGAGTTCCGCGTCGCGGGCCAGTTGCATCAGCACCCCGCCGCGCGTGCGGTTCGCTTGGCGACGCTCGAAGGCGATTTGCTCGACCGCGGCGTCGGCCTTGGCGAGAAGGACGTCCACGGCCGGATCGCTGATGCCGGGATAATAAGGGATGATCACGCTCCCCACATCGCGGCGAAT
>JAEZGD010000584.1 GCA_023417165.1 Planctomycetota bacterium | reverse complement strand
GCACTGCTCATTGGCGTGCTGATTGGTATCGACCGCGAGCGCAAGAAGGAAGTCGACGACGCCCGGGACATCGCGGGGCTGCGCACCTTTATCTTATTGGCGCTCGCCGGGGCGGTCTCCGCCTGGCTGGCGATGCAGGCTTCGCCGTGGATCTTCGCGGCGATGACTCTGGTGATCGGCGGCCAAATTATTTTTGGCTACTTCGCTTATACGCGCCAGAACAAGTCGTACGGCATCACCACCGAGATTGCCGCCATCTTTGTCTTTTTATTAGGCGGCTGCGCAGTCTTCGGTTATCGCGAGTTGGCGCTCGGGATGGCGGTGATCATGTCGGTCGCGCTCACCTACAAGCCGGCCCTGCACAACATGGTCGCAAGGTTGCGACAGGACGACATTCACGCTGGCGTCAAACTGCTGATTGCTTCGTTTATTGTGCTGCCGCTGCTGCCCGATCAAACTATCGATCCTTGGGGCGCGATCAATCCCAATCGCATCTGGTGGTTGGTGATCTTAATCTCCGGCTTGTCGCTGGTCGGCTATGTCGCGACGCGCTGGCTGGGCACGCAGCATGGTAATGCGCTCACAGGATTGTTCGGTGGCATGGTCTCCTCGACCGCGGTCACTTTGACCTTTGCCAAACGCAGCGTCGACGAGAGCCGCCAACAGCACCAAGGCGAGACGCTGTACAAGTCCCTGGCCGCCGGCGTATTGCTGGCATGGGCCATTATGTTCGTGCGCGTCATTGCGGCGGTATCGATTGTCTATCGTCCGTTGGTATGGCCACTGATTTGGCCGATGAGCGCGATGGGTTTGCTCGTAGCGGCGGCGGCGCTTTGGTATTGGTATCGCAGTCGCCAGACCGAAAGCGGCGACGAGGAAGAGGTGCCGCTGAAGAATCCTTTTAGCCTCATTTCGGCGATGAAATTTGCTGCCTTCTTCACCTTGATCGAACTGATTGTCCAGTTGGTGAAGACGTATATTTCGGAGCAGGGCTTTTACGTGGTGGCCGCGATCGCCGGGCTGACCGATGTGGATGCGATTACGCTGGCGATGGCGCAGTATGCTTCCGAAGTCAAAGATTCACACATTGCGGTCATCGCGATCACCATCGCCGTCCTCAGCAATACGCTCGTTAAATGTGGTTTAGTATTCTTTTTTGGCTCACGTCCCATGGCATGGCGCGTGGCGAGCGTGACCGCAGCCGTGGTGATCGCCGGTGTGGTGGCGATCGTCTGGATGAAGGCCGGCTAAGAAGCAGCCCATGCCGCGCATGCAAAAGGCCCCGCAGCGCGACGGCTGCGGGGCCGAAAAGGTTACAGCAAGTTGATGACGCGGTCCGACAGACCCTTCTCGCCCAGCACGACGTTAAGCTTGCCGCCGATCGCGATCTTCTCCAGGATCTCGAGCTCCCGCAGACGCATCAACGTCGGGTTGTCGGCCAGCAGCTTCGCCGTGTTGGCCTGACTGCGCATCGCGGCGGTTTCTTCGCGGCGCGCGATCAGGTTAGCCTCGGCCGCCTTCTTGGCTTCCGTGACCTTGTTCATCAGGTCCTTCATATCGCCAGGCAGGATCACGTCGCGGATGCCCACCGAGACGATCTCTAGACCCAGTTCGCTGGCGCGGCGCTTCAGCGCTTCGTGGATGTCGCTGGCGACGGCGTCCTTATCCGTCAAAAACGCATCCAGTTCGCGCGCTCCGATCACCGCTCGCAGCGCTAGTTGCACTTCGCGGTACAACGCTTGGCGGGCGTCGTCGCTTTTGCTGACCGCGCGGCGTGCGTCGACAATGCGATACAGCACCAGCGCGTTCATGCGCAGCGTGACTTTGTCGGAGGTGATGATCTCTTGGCCGCTAACATCCACGACGCAGTCGCGCAGGTCGACTTCAACCACACGCGCGTCGCCGACACCCTTCCAGAATGCGTACTGGCCCGGCGGCAGCGTTTCGACGTACTTGCCGTCGATAAACAGCACGCCTGCATGGTCGCGTTGGACCTGGCAGATGTCGAGCACCATCGCAATGCTTTGCAGTTGCGCGATCATCTTCAGGTCGCTGTGTACAAAACGCACTTCGCGCGCATCGATGATTTCGACTCGCACGTCGCGGTGCGTGGTCCACAGCGCGTACAAGCCGCGCGCCAGTACGCGCGCAAAGCGACCGTCGATCCAGACCAGCGCACGCTCGTAATCCTTGAGGTCGAGCACGATCGCGCGATCCTTCAGCACACCGCTCTTGTAGATGACGTCGAGCTTGGCGTGCGACAACCACGGGTCGCGCAACTGTACGACTTCGATCTTCTGCTTGCGCAGCGGATCGAACTTCCAGTGCGTGCCCTGGCGCAACACGCCCGTGAATTCGCCATCGTGAAAGACGAAACCCAGTTCGTCGCTGCGGATCTTGATGCGCTGAAACATGCTACTAATTCTCCGATTCCTTCTCGTGCTCTCTCTTTACTAGCCCGACGCGCGAGCGAGGGAAGAGCACTGTTTGAATCACGCATAGCCATGGGTTCCGCTGCGGAAGGTGCAAAGCGGAATCCATGGCGACAATCGGGTTCAAGCCTGTCTCTTCCCTCGCTCGCGCGTCGGGCTAGTAAAATACACCCGCCGGCGCCGGGCGAAACTCGCCATCACAGCGGCCAATCGCGGAGTGCGCTTCAGCCGCAAGACGTGGCCGGCGTAGCGCCGCTGGCTGGCGACGCGCACGCCGGCCAGACTCGCTGGTCGGTGGTTCGTCGCTGCGCTGCGGAGCGTTGCCGGCGCTCGTCGCGCGGCGGTATCTACGCACTACAAAGCGCTGGCTACTGCTGCCGCACGTGCATGACGCGATCGTGGATCGCGCCAGGCCCCGGCGGCGGATGGACTCGCTTGCCCAACGCCTTTGGGCACTTGGGGGTTAAACGCTGTTTGCGTCCAACCGGTCTATGGTGCTGAACCATACGGGAGTCGAACCCGTGACCTCCAGATTACAAACCTGGTGCTCTACCACTGAGCTAAAAGCTCTTCCGTGTCGAACTGCTTAGATTCCATGTTCGGAACGTCGAGCGCCATGGGCGCACGAAGCCGCTGGTCAGCCCGCGCACGAAGTGTCCTCCATCGAGGACAGAGACGCCGATGGGAGTCGAACCCACTTGAAGCTGCTTTGCAGGCAACCGCCGCACCGTCTGGCTCCAGCGCCGTCATGCTGCCGAGCCACATGGCCCGACAGCATAAGGAGAGCGACCTGGCGCGCCGAAGGTTCGCATCACTCGAAGGACGGAATTTTGCTTCCGCGCGGCTATCTTGGGGTTCTTACACCCCCTTATAGCTGAGCACCGGCCGCAACTCGCGCACGACTTTCGTCAGTTCTGCCTGGGCACGCTGCACGGCGCGAACGTCTTTGTAAGCCGCAGGCGCTTCCTCGCGCAGCTGGTCCGCCCGGCGATGATCGAACCAGATGCGCCCCAGCTGCTGCTCTAGCTGCTGCTCTAGCTGCTGCTCTAGCTGGCGCGAGGAAATGCGTTTGCTGGCCTCGGTGCGACTGAGCTTCCGCCCTGCCCCGTGAGCGCTCGAACAAAGCGCTGCAGCGCAGCCTTTGCCAACGAAATGAAAGCTGACGGCCCCCATCGAGCCCGGCAAGATGCCAGGTTCGTCGGCTTGCGCCGATTGGGCTCCCTTGCGATGCACCAGCCAGCGCTGGTCAAAGTGCTCTTCGTAGCGGACGTGGTTGTGATGCGACTGGATGAGCGTGCTCCAATCGACGCCAACCGCGAACCGCTCCCGAAACAGCCGCTCGGCCGCTTGCAACATCGCCAAGCGGCTATGCTCGGCATATCGAAGCGCCCAGGCGACGTCATGCAGGTAGGCTTGGCCCGTCGGTTCACTGGCCAAGAGACAAGCCAAGCCGCCGGATCGCGCGTCTGGGTTAAGCAGATGAAGCGCAGTGATCATTTGGCCCATCGAGCGCGAGCCGCTATGCACGAGTGCCCATAGCTGGCCCGTCTGATCGGCCTGTAACTCGAGAAAGTGATTGCCACGCCCCAGCGTGCCAAACTGCACGCGCCCATCGCGCCGGCGCAGCTGTTCCAGTCGCGGATCGCTGAGTGGCGCGTTTGCAATCGTCGCCGGAAGTTGCGGCTGCGTCGCTTTGGGATGCCTATTCCACGGCACGTGGCGATAGAGATCTGCCAGGACCGTCGCAGCGGCCTGCTCGCTGTCCAAAAGCTGTGCATCGGCCTCGAGTCGCACGGCCGCCATGCCGCAGCCGATGTCTGCGCCGACCGCAGCGGGATAAATCAGTTCGGTCGTCGCTAGCGCAACGCCGATGCAAACCTCGATCGCTAAGTGGACGTCCGGCATCACCGCTACATGTTGCACATCGTCGAGCGCTTGTATGCGTTCGAGCGAAGCAGCTACTTCGGGCGCGAGCGGTTCCGCCAACCAGGTATGCAGCTTCATGGTTGCACCTCCTGGTTGTTGGCGATCGTAACGATCCGGAAGGATAGTCGCGGCGCTCGCTTGCGCGTGATGGCGGACGCGACTTCGCTGCGCAATCGCCCAGCGACGCGCGCCAGGCATGCGTACGTGGCGGCGATTGTCGCTTCGTCGAGCGGGCCATCGGTGGCGACGGTCACCAGCAATTGCGTCGCATCCGGCGCAGGCGTGACCGAGACGACTTGCAGGTTGTGCAGTTGTGGATCGTCGAATTCGCTACCGAGCACCAAGCTCAATGTTTCGGCCACTTGCTGACAGAGTTGGCCGGTCTTGCGGTGGTGTTGGCGGCGCGAGCCGCTGGCTTTTCGTTGAAAGAATTCGCGAGGGTCGACGCCGTCGTCGTCGCGCAGCTCGTCACAGTGCGCAAGCATCTGCTTGCGGTTAGGCTTCTTGGCAGTCATCTCAACTCTCGAAAGGAAGAAACCGTCGCAGAACATCTGCGCCGGCAAACTGAAGGATAGAACCATCAGCGGAGAGTGTGAGCCCAGCGGAACGCGAAGTCGGACTTAGCGCGCTCGTAGGCTCGATTGCGCAATACTGCAGGAAGTACGCATGATCGAGCTCCTCGAGAATTCCGGCTCGGTTGGCCGGAGGGACTGCGGTTAATCGCAACGCAAGTCCCGCCCGGCAGGCGGGACCTACTCAGAGCAGAGTTATCTCGCAGGGCGAAGGTTCGCGGTACAATGCGAACGTTCCCAAGTTTGTTTTCCCCTCGCATTACGGATGCAGCATGATTACCGTTGGAATGAATTACAAAGTCCTGCCTGGCAAGCAGCAGGATTTCGAGCAGAAGTTTGCCGCGGTGCTGGAGGCCCTGAAGGCGGCGCCCGACCACAAAACCTCGACGCTGTGGCGCGATGTGACGGACGACGCCTCGTACCTGATCACCAGCGAATGGGCCAGCGAACAAGCCTTCGCCGCGTTCATCCAAAGCCAGGCGTTTCGTGATGTGACCAATTGGGGCAAGGAACAAATCCTCGCCGGGCGTCCGCAGCACAAGGTCTATAAGAGCTAAGTCATGCCAAGGTCGCTGCGCTTGCTTGCTACTTCAACCGTTTGCATGCTGCTGAGCCTGCTCAGCCCCGCCTGGGCAGAGCAGCCGACGGCCAGCGAGTGGCAAGCCACGCGCTCAATCGCCGCGGCGGAAGCCAATCAAGCGGCCGCGGCCGACGAGAAGCACTTGTATGCGATCGACAACCGCGTTGTCGCCAAGTACGACCGCCAAACGGGCCAGCGCATCGCGGTCAGCACCGGCGAGGCGCACCATCTTAATAGCGGCTTCTTCCTGAACGGGAAGCTGTATTGCGCGCACTCGAATTACCCGCGCACGCCGGAGCTAAGCGAGATCAAGGTGCTCGACGTCGAGACGATGAAGCTCACGACGTTCAAAGACTTCGGCGACTATGGCGGCAGCCTCACCTGGGCGATTCATCACGAAAATCACTGGTGGTGCAACTTCGCCAAGTATGGCAAGCAGAACGCCGAAACGTTTTTGGTGCAGTTCGATCACGATTGGAAAGAGATCGCACGCTGGACGTACGCTCCCGAGGTCATCGAGCAGCTCGGTACGTATAGCCTCTCGGGCGGCGTGTGGCGTGAAGGTGCGTTGCTGACGACCGATCATGACCATCGCCGCTTGTATCGTCTGCGATTGCCTAAGCTAGGGCAGCCGATCGAACTAGTGCAGATCGAGAAGTCGCCCTTCACCGGCCAAGGCATTGCCAGCGATCCGGTGACTGGCGGGCTGATTGGCATCGATCGCAGCAAGAATACGTTGCTGCTTTCGGAGCCGAAGCGAGAGCAACCATGACCGACCTCGAGGCGGCGCTGGAGCAGCATTTCGGCTTTCGCGAATTTCGCCCTGGCCAGCAGCAGGTGATGCAGGCGCTCTTAGACGGCAAGTCGGCCGCTGCGGTGTTTCCTACGGGCAGCGGTAAGTCGCTGTGCTATCAATTGCCGGCGCTGCTGCTCGATGGTGTGACGGTGGTGGTCTCGCCGCTGATCGCGCTGATGAAGGACCAGATCGATGCGCTGGCCGCGCGCGGTATTGCGGCGCGGCGCTTGGATTCGACGCTGACCGCCGACGAATATCGCGAGGTGATGCAGGAAGTGCGCGCTGGCGATTTGCGAATGCTCTACGTCGCGCCGGAGCGCTTTCAGAACGAGCGTTTTCGCGAAGCGATTCAGCGCATGAAGGTGGCGCTGTTCGCGGTCGACGAGGCGCACTGCATCTTGGAATGGGGACACAACTTTCGCCCCGACTATTTGAAGCTGGTCGAGTTTTCGCGCCAGTGTCAGGCAGAACGCGTGCTCGCGCTGACGGCCACGGCGACGCCGCAAGTGCTGGCCGACATCTGCAAAGCGTTTGCGATCGCGCCAGAATGCGCGGTGCGCACGGGTTTTTATCGGCCGAACTTGACGCTGCTGACCACGCCATTGGCGGCTACCGAGCGCGACGAGCAATTGCTGGATCGATTGCGCTCTCGCCCTGCGGGACCGACGATTGTCTATGTCACGTTGCAGCGCACGGCGGAAGACGTCGCGGCGCGGTTAACGAAGGCGGACCTCGAAGCGCGGGCGTATCACGCGGGGCTGGCCGCCGAAGACCGCGCGGCGGTGCAAGATTGGTTCCTCGCTTCCAACACAGGCATCGTCGTCGCCACCATCGCATTTGGCATGGGCGTCGACAAGGCGAACATTCGCTACGTCTATCACTACAACCTGCCGAAAAGCCTGGAGAACTTCTCGCAAGAGGTCGGACGCGCGGGGCGCGACGGTGCGCCTTCGATCTGCGAAGTGCTGGCGTGTCGCGATGACTTAAGCGCGCTCGAGAACTTTGCGTATGGCGATACGCCGACCGAGAAAGCGGTGGCGTCGCTGGTGCAAGCCATCTTTCGGTTGGGACCGACGTTCGATGTCAGCTACTATGAGTTGTCGTCGCAGCACGATATTCGCCAACTGGTGGTGCGCACGCTGCTGACGTATTTAGAACTGCAGGGCTACATCGCGGGTGGGACGCCGTTCTACTCCAGCTATCGCTTCAAGCCGCGGGCCTCGTCCAAAGAGATTCTGAGCCACTTCGAAGGCGAGCGTCGCGACTTTGTGACGCAGATTCTGTCGCATGCCAAGAAAGCCCGGCTGTGGTTTACCATTGACGCCGAGGCGGCCGCGAAGTCGATGCAGCAACCGCGCGAGCGAATTGTTCGCGCGCTTGACTATCTCAGCGAGCAAGGCTGGCTGGAACTCGAAACGCAAGGCACTCGCAACCAGTTTGAGCGTTTGAAGATGCCGGACGATCTGGCAGCGCTCGCACGTCAGATGCACGAGCGCACGGTGCAGCGCGAAGCCAGCGAGCTGTCGCGATTACGCGATGTGGTGAAGCTAATCGAGCATGATGGTTGCCAGGTGGCGGCCCTTTGTCAGCACTTTGGCGAGCAGCGCGACACGCCATGTGGGCATTGCACCTGGTGTCTGAACGGTGGGACGGCGGTGCAGCTTTCGCAAACGACAGCGGCGCCGATCGACGACAAGGTGCTGGTCCAAGCGCGCGAGCTGGCGCGGAAGCATCTACAAGCGTTGGGCGATGCTACCTTACTGGCGCGCTTCTTATGCGGCGTCTCGTCGCCAGCGCTTGCGAAAGCGAAGCTCTCTTCGCATGCGTTGTTCGGCGCACTAGCCGACGTGCCGCTAGACGATGTGCGCGCACGTTTGACGACAGCCTAATTCTAAACAGGCTTGTGCGCCATCGATTTGAGTTGAAGGCGTATTCATTTTGATGGCGCAGTGGCGATGCCAGCATCGCTATCAAACTACCCGATTGCGACTTAAGTCGCTTTCATAACGCAAGTTGCGTTCGCAGTGATCGCTTTGGCACGGCGACTGCTTTAAGGAGAAGTGTTGGTGTCACGCGGGCCGTGCGACACTCCCCCTCGGCGGTCCTTTTACTTTCTCGCGTCACGTGCTGGGTGCGGGATGCGTTTTGATAAGCCCCTGGTAGCAGTCACCGCGATCGCCGGAAGTGAGGCTCAAGACAAAGCACTCGCCGGCGATCGGCCAAGACAACGCTTCTTTTCCACGACGGAGGAGACGGAACGATGAAGACCAAGCCCAAAACCAAGGCGGTGCGGGAACTTGTCAACCTCAAGACAACCCAGCGCCAAGGCGTGCAAGAGCGGCGCGGCGGCCGTTGTTGCCGTTGCTGTCGCTGTTGTCGGTGCTGGTAAGTCGGCCGCATGAACAAGTCCAAGTGCTGCGAGGGAACGAGCACTTGGGACTTGCCCTTCCCTCTTGCCTTGAGATGCCATGCTACCTTACATCGGTTATGCGCTGCGCGAACAGAATCGGCCCTACTTGGACGATCCAGCGATCGACGCCTGCGAAATCACGTTCGAGCGTGCAGACGATCCGCTGCGCATCGAACGCTATCTCGCCGATGCCGACTTCCCCTATGTCAGCCTGCATGCGCTGAAGCTGTCGCCATGCAGTCCGGAAGCGCCGGGCCTCGAATACTTAAGCGCGCTGCGCGAGATCGCGCTCGAAAACGGCGCGGCGAGTATCAGCGATCATCTGGGATTCACGCGCGACGTTCGTGATGGCGTCGAAATGGGGCACTTTGCGCCTCCGCCATGGACCGAAGCGGCCTTAGATGCCACGTGCCGCAACGTCAATCAGATTCAGAACTACTTCGAGCCGCTGACGTTTTACATCGAAACCATTGCTTACTTGTTTCGCCTGCAAGGCGAGATGAGCGAAGCGGAGTTTGTCTCGCGATTGCTGACGCGCACAGGCTGCGGCTGGCTATTGGACGTGACCAACGTGTATGCCAACGCGCTAAACTTTCAGTTCGATCCGTACGAGTTCATCGCCGAGGTGATGCCTTCGGCGCATCGGGTGCAAATGCACCTGGCGGGCGGTGTGTTCGACGAAGCGGCTGGCATGTATATCGATAGTCACTCGCATCCCATTCCCGATGCGGTGTGGGAACTGTACCGCTTCGGCTTGCAGCAAGGCCGCGGCAAGGTGGACGCCATCTTTATCGAACGCGATCAAAACTTTCCGGATGAGCGCGGCTGGCGCGCCGAAGCGCGGCTCGCCAGGGCGATCGCCGAGGAAACGTATCGGCCCGTGGTGCGTGTGTAAGAGGATTGGGAAATCCCCGTGTTGAATGGCTTCGACATTGGGATTTCGACATTCGACATTCTCGCTTGGGAGGCTTGCTCATGGTGGTGCAAACCCCGTCGACGTATCGCGATCACCTGTTGCGCATGACTCGTGCGCTGGCGCATGCAAATAGTGAAGCTATTGCCGTCGATTTGGCGCCAGATTCGACGCCGGCGGCAGTCAAAATGTTTGTCGACGGCAATCTCGACAAACGTTTCGAGAAGCTGATGAATGGCTTGGAGTTCCTCGCTCCGGCGTTCCGGCGCTTTGACAATCTCGTCGAAGCCTATGTCCGCGAGACAACACTCTCAGCCTACGATACCGGCGTCAGCGATTGTGATCGCATGCTGACCTGGCTCGAGCAAATGCGCCGCTTGTCGTCGCGGCAGCTCGACTACATCGCTTGCCAGCGCGCCCGGCATCAGGTCGAAGCGCTGGCGCGCGAGCATCGGCTCGACTATATGCGCTTTCATGAGCGTTGGAGCGTGACGCAAGCACTCGTCGAGCAGTTGCCTGCCGGGGTGGCGATCTTGTATCTCAATCCGATTCGTGTCTGGACGACGATTGGCACCGCCGAACTGTTAGGCGAGCAAGTCGATCGTACAACTCGCGTCGTTTTCTTTCCCGTCGCAGGCGAGATCAGCACCGCAGCGCTCGACGATTGCGGCAGCGCGCTGTTGGCCGAGTTGGCGGCGCTAGGACCCGTGACCTACTTGTCCTGGGCGGCGACATCTAAGGCCGCGCCGAACGACGATCTGCTCGACATCGTGCGCGATCTGGCGGCGATGGGATTGGTCGCGGTGGCATGAGACGCTGCGAATTAAATCGCTGATCGTCGTGTAACGCTTCTCGCAGGAGGCCGCTTAGACAGGAAGAAGCTCGTCACTAAGACGAGCGGATTTCCAGGGCGGTAACTTCATGCCGAGGAGGCATTCCATGAAACGTTTGGTATCCCGAGTTTTGGCTTTGGCAGTGGTCGCGGCGATCTTGGTGTTGGGCGGCGTCAGTGTGGCGAGCGCTCACGGTGGTGGTCATCATCACAAGCACCATCACCATGGCCATCATCATCACCACAAACACCACCATCACAAACACGGTCACTTCCACCACCATCACCACAAGCCGATTGTCATCCAGCCGTATTACAATCCGTACTACGGCTACGGCGGTTACGGATGCAACTGGTAACGTCAGTGCCAGTGATCGACGCAGGACGGGCACCGCGCGCCCGTCCTGTGTTCTTTTCTTGAGCACGCTAGTAGCCTGCGCGGCTTAGCCCTGGCGCATCATCGCGGTGAGCACGTTGGCGAAGATCGCCAGTACCAGATAGCCGCCACTCACGAAGAGCCCTAGTCCCGCGATCATCATCGTATCGCGAGAGCGCCGTCGCCAACCGCCGATCATGCCGGCGATGCCAAGCACGAATCCCAAGACGGCAATGCTCGCGCTTGCGCCATTCGAGACATTCTCGATCATCACCGCCATGCCGGGCGAGCGATGGCGTTCTATTTGGCGCGCCAGCGCAATCAACAGCATGGCCGCAAACGGCGACAGAATCGCTGCTCTGGCAAAGAATCGCGGCCACGTCCGCCCATCGGCGACGGGATCAAAGGCATCGGGTGCTGGCATAGCCTTATTGTAGCTTCTTTCGCCCGCCTGTCTGTCGCCTTTCGCTCCGCGAACAGGGGGCGACGATGGGCCGAACGGAGGGCGAAGCCATGCTTCGTCGCTGGCTTGCCGCAAAGACTTGACTGAGAGTTCGTCATCCTCGACGCTACAGTCCGTTTTACGAGCATCCCCACCCGCCATTCTGCTCAGAGGTCGCGATGTCGCTGCTTGAGGGTGCCTGGCAACCGTTTGAAGCCAGACAAGATGGTAAGTGCGCTCTCGAGGAGGTTGGATATGGCTGGCTCTTTAGGGGAGAGGAACTGGAGATTCGCCAGCGGACGAGTGGCTACTATTTCTTTCGGATCAGCATCGATACTGAACGTATTCCACACCGGCTGACGGTGATCAACGAGTTTCGCCACCCTTACAACTTTGGCGAGTTCAGCGAGTCTACTCGCAAGCTTTTCGATTCGATCAAATTACAACCGATCGTAAGCAGGTATCTGTTCGCTATTGATGGCGACTTGCTCATGTTTTGCAGTTGTATAGAGGATGACGACTGGCCTGAATCTATGGAGTCCTGTCTTCAGTCAGAGAACCGTCTAGTGGTGCGCGCTCGTCGAGTGCCCGTCGAATCGCTGCCAGAATTTAATCTCGACGACGTGGAGTTCTAATCGGCAAACAGCACCTATGGGA
>JAEZGD010000471.1 GCA_023417165.1 Planctomycetota bacterium | reverse complement strand
CGCATCGGCTGGGCGGGCTCGGCAGCGTGTGCGACCAGGTTTGCAGTCGTCGCCAGCGACAGAGCGACAAGAAACAGGGCGATACGCATGGTGTAGCTCCAGAAATCCAGAGGAGAGGGGCTTCGATTGCTCGGCGATCGTTCAGGCGTCGTCGTGCCAGGGGCACGCCGGGCGTCGCGGGCCGAAAGACGTTTATCTTCCTTGCCTGACTATCTTAATTACCCGGCGAGGGTGAGCTGGCCGGCTGCCGCCTTAGGAAACACTATCACCTCCCGCGCACGATGAGACGCCTCACACCCCGAGAGCGGGAGGAAATTTTGTTGAGATATTACACAAGAATTGCGCGCGAAATATTGTCTTCTTCGCCTGGGCTTCTACAATCTTCGGTGCGCTCCGAGGCGCGCAGCTCGCGACGCCGCTGGAATCGTTAGTTTGTCCGTGGTGGATAATGCCATTTCGCCGCGGCGAACAGGTGCTTGTCAGGCCTGGATGGAAGCAGATACCTTTCCCCCCACGCGTGGCAGCATATTTCTAAACGCTGCCGTGGGCCTATGCCGCCCGCCAAGCAGTGTGCGGAGGAGAGCAAGCTTGCCTGTAAAGTCAGGAGTCCCAAGCGGTTGTGACAGAGGTGCTAGCAAGGCTGCGAGCGGAATGGCCTCGAATTGCGGCATGCAAAATCCAGGCATAAAGGTCGCAGTCCGATGCCGAAGACCAGCCGGCCACACTTCCAAGCCAGCCTAGAAGTGCCAGCATGGGGTCGTTGTCATCGCGTGGCCGCACCGCAATAATACAGGGTTTATCATCACTGCCGGTCGTAGCTAGCGGAGGGGTTCACCATGGAAGACAAGATCCGATATCAGGGAATTACGTTCGATGACGTTCTGCTCGAACCCCGCCGCAGCGACTTCGTGCCCTCGGAAGTGGATGTGCGGACCCAGCTGACCAGCCGCATCACGCTCAATATCCCGCTGCTATCCAGCCCCATGGATACGGTCACTGAGGCCGCGCTGGCCATCGCTTTGGCGAAAGTGGGCGGACTAGGTGTTATTCACAAAAACATGTCGGTCGATCGCCAGGCGGACGAAGTGACGAAGGTCAAGCGTTCGGCCAATGGCATCATTCTCGACCCCGTTACGCTCCCACCTGACGCACCAGTCAGTCGCGCGCAAGAGATGATGGAGCAAAAGCGGGTCAGCGGCGTGCCCATTGTCGATGGCGGCAAGCTGGTGGGAATACTGACTCGGCGGGACTTGCGCTTTTTAGAGAAGAGCGAACAGCCCATTTCGGCGGTCATGACTCGTGAGAATCTGGTGACTGCAAAGGGGACCGTAACGCTTGAAGAAGCTGAGAAGATTTTAACGGCTAAAAAGGTGGAGAAACTTTTACTGGTTGACGATTCATACAACCTAACAGGGCTCATCACGATCAAAGACATCGACATGATGAAGCGGTTCCCCAATGCTTGCAAAGACCGGCTCGGTCGGTTGCGAGCGGGCGCCGCCCTCGGAGTGTTCGATTACGACCGCGCTCAAGTACTCATCGAAAAGGGCGTCGATCTGTTGGTGGTGGACAGTGCTCACGGGCACTCCAGCAACGTGATCGAAACGGTCAAGGAAATCAAAAAGCGTTGGGACATTGATGTCGTTGCTGGCAACGTCGCGACAAGCGAGGGAGCCCAGGCACTCATCGATGCTGGCGCAGATGCGATCAAGGTTGGGATTGGACCTGGTTCGATTTGCACGACACGCGTGATCAGTGGCGTTGGCGTACCGCAGATAACGGCGATTTACAACGCCGCCAAAGCGGCTGCGGCCAGCGGCACACCGATCATCGCAGACGGAGGGATTCGTTACTCGGGCGACATCACCAAAGCCATCGTCGCGGGCGCTAACTGCGTCATGATCGGCGGCCTGTTCGCAGGCATGGCAGAAAGCCCCGGCAAAACCATTCTGTACCAAGGCCGCACGTTCAAGGCCTATCGCGGAATGGGATCGCTCGGTGCGATGGTGAAGGGTTCGAGCGAACGATACCGCCAGAGCAAAGACGACAAGCTCGGCAAACTGGTGCCGGAAGGGGTCGAAGGACGTGTGCCTTTCAAAGGCGCGCTCGGCGACTTTGTGTACCAGTTGGTCGGCGGCTTGCGGGCCGGAATGGGTTATTGCGGCACGAAGACAATTGACGAACTTCGCAAGGATGCGCGGTTCATCCAGGTTTCAGCGGCGTCAGTACGAGAGAGTCATCCGCATGACATCGCCATCACGCAGGAAGCGCCAAATTACAGCCAAGAATACTCGGGCTCGTCGGACGGCACCTAGCCGCTCGGCTCGGGCACTCCAGCGGGTTGCGCTGTGGGCCGGCGCGCTGGCCATGAGCGTACTGGGCAGTTATGCCGCTGCCGATGAACTCGCGCCACGCCGTTTTGCTCCCGATGCTAACGCTCGCTCGCTGCAAACCATTAACGCCAGCGAGTCGGCCACTTCGACGCAGTGGAACGCTCGCGACACCAAGTCGCAGTCGGCGTTCGAAATGACGTCCTCCGGCAATACGCTGCGGTGGCGCGTCAAGCAAAGCGGCAACAGCGTGACTCCGGCGACGCACACGGCCAAGAAGGTCGCGCAGCCTGCAACGGCCGAGCCGACCAGCGCTCGCAGCAGCTTTGCCGAGCGAGCACGCCAGGCGGCTCGCGTGCAAAACGCCACCGCCTTTGCAGATCCCTTCGGCGACCGCCAAGGTGCGGTCCGCCAGGCTCAGGCGATCGAGCCGATCGAAGATCCAGACAAAGGCTTCAAGCCGATGGGTTTGCAACCGCCGCGGCAAGCACCGCCTGCGTTTCAGCCACGGCCAGACTTTGCTCCGCAACCAGAAGTAGAGCCGCAGCCCGAGGTCGAGCCCGCGCCCGAGCCGATGATGGAAGACGAGGCCCCTGCGCCGCGTCCGATGTTTCGGCCAATGCTCCGCCCTGCCCCGCCGGCGAACAATCAGCTGGAGCCGCTGCCGCAGCAAGATCTCGATTCCGACATCTCGCCGAAGTTCGGCAAGTACAACGATCGTAACTGCGAAGTCGATGGCCGCGTGTGCGAAGATCATCGCATCAAGATGAAGAGCGATCTCCTGATCAACAAGGATGACTTGCTCGATATTACGCCGCCGCTCTCGCTGTCGACCGATACGCCTGAGCAGCGCGCCCGTGCGGAACAAAACTTCAATCGCATCCCGGTTCGCGAATGGCGTAACCGCGCCGGCGTGGTGGTGGCCACCGGGCGCTTGCGAGA
>JAEZGD010000580.1 GCA_023417165.1 Planctomycetota bacterium | reverse complement strand
ACCGAGGACCATCCATGAGCGCTGCAACTTTTTTAGCGCAAGTGAATCCCATCGACTTCGGCCGCAGCTTTCGCGAAGCCGAGGCGAACTTTCAATGGTCGAACGCCGCGCTGGTCGTCGCCAGTGTCGTGGCGATTGGACTGGCCTTTTCGCTAGTAGTGCGTTATCTGACGTGGCGCGAAGGCCGGCGTTATCGCCATCCGCACAAGCTCTTTGCCGAGTTGTGCCGTGCGCATAGCTTGGATCGCGTCAGTCGCAAGCGATTGCAGCGGCTGGCCAGCGCCCATAAGCTGGCCGATCCGGCGCGCGTCTTCTTAGAACCAGAACGCTTCGACACGACGCACTTGGATGCGTCCATCAATGACGATCGCGCAGCACTGGAAGCGCTGCGCGATCTGATTTTTCGCGAACAATTGTCAGAGGCTGTCGCCGAGGCTTAGCCTAAAACGCGCCCGCATCCGCAGGAGCGGCGGCAGGAGCACCCCCTGGCTTCGGGCGAGCGCGGAAGCCGCCTTTGGTATCGTTCCGCTTCAGTTCGTCCGAGGTGCTCGGCGTTCCCAAAGTTACCGTGCGATCGGTGCCCTTGTAACCCATCATCAATGCCAGGTCGCGAGCAGAAATCTGCTGTACGCCATTGCGATCGGCGGCGCCGAGGATGTTGTTGTATTGGTTACGGTACTCTTCGCTGGCCGCTTCGCCAGGAGGATCACCCTTCACCAGGAACCGCGTGCTAGGAGTGATATTGCCCGTGCGATTACCATTCTCCATCACTTCTGCGACGATCTGGCCACCGTTGGCTTCAATCAGATTCTTGATCTTCTGCCGGTCGTCATCTTTGTCGCCATCGATGTTCATGCGACCTACCAGTGCGAACTGCAACCGCTCGCCTGGACGCCAGGCCGGCGTGAAGATTTGATCGCCAGGTAGGATCGGATTCTTGACGTCGTCTTCCAGGATACGGCACAGAGCCAGGTGATCGTCCAACAGTTCCAACACTTCGATGCTCGCCTTGCGCTTCGTCTTGTTCTGCGAGGCGCTCTTACGTTCGTCGCCAGCAGTTGGTACTTCCAACGTCGTTACGCCTGGATCGTATACCGCAAAGGTGATCTGACGTTGCAGGCCATCGGCACGACCGAGATTGATGTAGCAGGTGTTGTCACGCAGGTTGACCCAGGTGACTTGCCCGTGCGGCCGCTCGAACGTTTCGTTCGTCAGATCCTTGATCCGCGTAGCATGGCCGCGCAACTCGGCGAGTAGCTTCTTGCCCTTGTCTTGTTCGTCTTTCAGTTCTTTCTGCAACCGGGCGATCTGGTCGCCGCTGTCTTTACGCACCTTTTCGAGCTGTGCTTCCAAGTCAGTCTTCAGTTTGTCGCCATCTTGTACGGTTGCGGTAAAGGTGTGGGTGGCTTGTACTACGTCTTCCGTCGCCTTCTTCAGGCCGTCTTCGGCCGTGGTGACTTTCTTACCTTCGGCGAGGACGACCGCGTCCTTCTCATCGCTCATCTTGATGCGATCGGCTACGGCGCTTTCCAGTTCGGTGCTGCGCTTGTTGAGCGAGCTCAGCAAAAAGCGAGGCAGCGTGCGCCAGTTACGGCTCTGGGGCGGAACCGAATCGTTGAACATCGCCATATCGCTGTCGTAGTCGCGCTTGATGGCGTCCAACTCGCGAATGCCTTCGTCGCCCGCGGGCAGTCCGGTAGCCAAGACTTTCAAGCCTTCTGGCGTAATGTTGGGCACACCCACCATGTACTTCAGCGACTGCACTTGATAGTAAGCGGCGCGATACTTGGCATCGCTGGCCTTGGCCTTGGCTTCCGCGGCTTCCGCCACCTTCGTCTGCTCTTCCGACGAGCGGAAATATACGTAGGTCGAAATCGCCAAGCCGACCGTGAGCATCAAAAAGATGATGAGCGCGATCTGCAGTCCTTGATTTTCCCGGGTCGCCATAGGGACCATTCTCCGATGAGAGGGCAAAGGCCAACGGGGCCGCTGCCGGCTTACAAGACAAGACATCCGCTGACGAAAAGCAGCCAGCGAGTCATTCGCCAGAAGGTCCGCGAAGTATTCCACTCGGCGCGGGTTGGCAACGACCTAAGTCGATTCTATTTACGCACCTAGGGAGTGTCAATTTTTCCCGTAAAGGCAGACGCTGGCGCTGCGCTGGATTATGCGGCTTGTACCGCTTGCGCACGCCCGCCTTGGGGCCTTATCGCAACTCATGCTTCGTTGCGGCAACTTGTATGTATTTCTCGACTTACAGCCAATTAATGGCCGTGCGCGTGGGCCGAACTTCGACGCAGAAAATTTGCGGCAAAGAACCCTAATTGCCACCCTAAGACACCCACTAAGGGCCCAAAAACCAGCCCAAAGATTAGCGCGCTGGCCAACTGACCAAAGAACAGACTGGTGATGCCTGCGAACACCGGTCCGAGCGTGGCGCCTAACAGCAACGCGGGAATGATGCCCCAAAGCAGCGCGGTTCCGGGGCGGTCGGGCAAAATGCCCACCACACTGGCATGCCATGACAAAAACCAACCCACCGCAAAACCCATCACCGCGCCGACGCACAGCCCGGCAAACATCAGGCTCGACGAGCTATCTGGAGCCGGGGTCCAGGTGGCCAGCGCCGAGATCATGCCGAGCACTGCTCCAACCACTGTCGACGCTAAAGTGCCCAAACTAATGCTGATCAGCGAAGAGCCGTCGTCGTGTTCTGCGCTCATGATGAATGCTTTTGGGTAAGAGTGGTGGGAAAGGACGTGTGGAATATAGCCGGAACAATAGCGCCACGAAAGTAAGTTACAATCGCGGCGGTTTTTACTTCGAAGCTTTCGCCTTTGCCGCTTGTGTGACGATGCCTGCTGCGTCCCGCTTTTATTACTTCGACCTGGGAAACGTCCTGCTGAAGTTCGATCACCTGCTGGCCGCCCGGCAAATGGCGGCGCTGGCCGGCTGTGCCGAAAGCGAAGTTTGGCAGATTGTGTTCGCCAGCGATTTAGAACATCGCTACGAACGCGGCGACATCGATTGCCGGCAGTTTTACGACGAATTCTGCCGACAAACCGGCTCTGCGCCGGACTTCGCGCTGCTGAGGCATGCGGCTGCCGAAATATTTACGCCGCACGAGCCGGTCTTGGAGCTGGTGCGAAGGCTGCATGCCGCAGGACGCCCGCTCGGCATTCTGTCGAACACGTGCGCCGCGCACTGGGAATACTGCATCGCCGGGCGATACCAGACGCTTAACGATTGCTTCGGCGTCTATGCGCTCAGCTATGAACTGCGGGCAATGAAGCCTGAGCCGATCATCTATGCCAGGGCGGCAGAGCTTGCCGGCGTGGCGCCGCAGGATATGTTTTTTGTCGATGATCGCCCCGAGAACGTCGCGGGCGCGCAAGCCGCCGGCTACGACGCCGTGCTCTTCACGACCGCTGACCAGCTCGAACGCGACCTCCTCGCTCGCGGTGCGTTTTAGCGACCACGATCAGCTTCTTGTACAATCGCCGCCAAGCCTTCGCGGTAGCTTGGATACTGCAATTTCAGCGGTAAATCGGCAAAAAGCTTGGCGGAGGAAACACGTTTATCGCTGCCGGCGCGCTGTGCGACGTGCGCTTCTGCCGCGGGCGGTGTGAAGGTCGGCGGCGGTGCGCCGACCAAGCGCGCGAGTTCCGCATAGTATTCGGAGCGCTGCACCGGATGGCCGTCGGAGACGATATAGACTTGCGGCGGATGCAGTTGCTCGGCCGCGGCGACCACGATCCGCGCCGCATCGTCGACATGAATCAAATTCACATAGCCTTCCGCCGGCGCGGCGATCGGCACTCCGGCACGAATATCGGCCACGCGGGGAATGCGTCCGGGGCCATAAATGCCTGCTAAACGCAGAATGATCGCTTGCGGGCCGACGGGGCTGGCTTGCAGCAATGCTTCCGCCGCCAAGCAAGCGCGGCCGCCGGCGCGGGTCGGCTCGCAGGCCGAAGCCTCGGTCACCCACTCAGCATCGACCTGGCCATAAACGCCTGTCGAGCTGATGTAGATAAACCGCTGCGGCACGCGGGGCAGGGCGGCCAGCACGTTTTTCAGGCCATCGACATACACCTGCTCGATTGGCAAGCCAGCCGCGCGATCGTGCCCGACCGCGAACAAAACGATGTCGGCGGCTGGCAAATTGGCCAGCGTATCGGGCTTGGTAATCTCGGCGACAAGCGGCAAATATCCGCTAGCACGCAGCGCTTCCGCACGCGTGGCCGAACGCGTCACGACGCTAACACGATAGCCCGCCGCCTGCCACAAAGCGGCCACGCGCTCGCCGAGATATCCACAGCCAATTACCAGACAGGACTTCGCCATCAAGTTGCTCGTTTGCTTAGACAAGGTTGAATTACGGCAATCTTTACCGGATTTGCCGCAATCTCACCCCCAGCCTGAGTGGAATTTTGCGCAATCCTCGGTTCGGACGTTTACAAAATACTACCAACGCCCTCTTTGGGTGCGTATCATGGTTCGAGACTTCAAGGCAGGATGTTCGATTTGAACGACTCAGGATTCGATCCATAAAGACCTGAGTTGCGTTGTAAGAGCATCTTGTTGGCGTGGGAAGATCACACGTAAAGCCCGCACGTTGGGGCTGTTTCTGGCGAGCGCCGGGAAGGCGATTGGAAAACACGTCACCCTCGACGGTTTCCATTCTCCTGCAAGGAGTAAGTAGATGCGCGATTACCTAGGAAGGATGCGCCTGGGGATTCTGACCGCTCTGGTCGGCATCGGTCTGACACTATTTCCACAACTGGCTCCAGCCGCTGAAACCAGCGCGCTCTTGACCAGAATCTTTGCTGGCGAAACCACGCCTGGCTCGGTCACCGAGCTCAAAGCGATGCAGGATCACCTGCAACGTCTGTCGAGCACGATGATTCCCGCCACCGTCGGTGTACGGGTCGGTCCCGCGCAAGGCAGCGGTGTCATCATCTCGGAAGATGGCTATGTGCTGACCGCAGCGCATGTCGTGATGAAGCCCAATCTGGATGTGACCTTTATCTTGCACGACGGACGGATCGTCAAAGGCAAGACGCTCGGTATGAACCGCACGATCGATGCGGGACTAATGAAAATCTCCGACGAAGGTAAGTATCCGTTC
>JAEZGD010000573.1 GCA_023417165.1 Planctomycetota bacterium | reverse complement strand
GATTATGGTGGTGTTCTTGGTGACGGGCGCGGCTTATGGCATCGGCGCTCGCACCATGAACAGCGCGACCGATATCATCAAAGCAATGGAGAAAGCCATTACCGGCCTGGGCGGTTTGATTTTCTTGCTGCTAATCATCAGTCAATTTGTGGCGTACTTCAATTACACCAACATGGGCACCATCCTGGCGGTGTCGATGGCCAACGCGCTCAAGGATGCGAACATTGGTCCGTTCTGGCTGCTGCTGGGCTTCATTGTGGTGGTGGCCATCCTGGACTTGCTGATCACCGGCGCGATTGCGAAATGGGCGATCTTCGCGCCGATCTTTGTGCCGTTGCTCTTCAAACTCGGGGTCGACCCCGAAGCGGTCTTGGCGGCATACCGCATCGGCGACTCGCCGGTGAACGCCATCACGCCGCTGAACGCTTACTTTGCCTTGGTGGTGGGCTTTGCTCAGAAGTACGACAAGAGCGCCGGCGTCGGCACGGTGGTTTCGCTGATGCTGCCTTATGTGGTGGTTATCTTCGTGTTGTGGACCGCGCTATTCAGTATCTGGTATCTGTTCGGCTTGCCATGGGGGCTGTAACGGATCGTTCGTTCGTCACTCGTTTCGTTCTTTAGACATCGAGGGCCATCTCATGAACGCGATCGATATTCCGTTGGACGTTCAAACTGCACAGCAACACTTGATGGAGTTCTTGCAGATCGATGGCCTCAGCGGGCAAGAGTCCGCCATCGCCACGGCGGTTAGCGATGCACTGAAGAAAGTCGGCGTACCTGCGTCGGCGATACGATTTGATACCGCGAACGAACGCATCGATTTGCCGACCGAAGTCGGCAACTTGCTCGTGGACTTGCCAGGCACGCATCCTGGCCCGCGCATGGTTTTTGCCACTCATCTCGATACGGTGCCGATCTGCGCCGGTGCGCAGCCGCGACTCGAAGGCGAGCGCATCGTGTCTGACGGCAAGACAGGCCTTGGCGGCGACAATCGCACCGGCTGCGCAGTGCTGGTGGCGCTGGCCGAAACCTTGCTCAAGCACAAGCTACCGCATCCACCGATCACGCTGCTATTTACCATCCGCGAAGAAAGCGGCATTCAAGGGGCGAAGCATCTCGATCCCGCCGACTTCGCCGGGGCGACAATGTGCTTCAATGTCGATGGCAAGGTGCCTGCCGACTTAATCATTGGTGCCGTGGGGCAGGAAAGCTGGGAGGTGGAAATCATCGGCAAAGCGGCGCATGCCGGCGTCGCGCCGGAGAAGGGGATCTCGGCCACGTTGGTCGCCGCCGTGGCGCTCAGCAATGCGCATCGCAATGGTTGGTTCGGTAAAGTGGCAAGGTCAGAAGGAACCGGCACTAGTAACGCTGGTGTGTTCGGCGGTAAAGACAATCAGGCCGCTGGCGACGCCACCAATGTCGTCACCGATTATGTTCAGATCAAAGGCGAATCCCGCAGCGCCGATGCTGCCTTCGCCACGGCGATCACGGCCGCCTACCAGGACGCCTTCGCCCAGGCGGCGCAGGAAATCCAAGATAGCAGCGGTGCGATCGCGGAAGTGACCTTCACTAGCCACGCAGCCTATCCGCCCTTCAACCTTTCGGAAGACGCGCCCGTGGTGAAGCATGCCATGCGCGCGGCGGAGTCGATCGGCCTCAAGCCAAGTACGCTGTTCTCGCATGGCGGTTTGGATGCCAACTGGCTTTATAAACATGGCCTGCCGACCGTCACCATTGGCGCAGGCCAGTACGAGATTCATACCATCAACGAATACATCCATCTTCCCGAGTTCTTCGATGGCTGCCGCCTGGCGGTGGCACTGGCAACACTGGCCGAGTAAGCAACCACACTCCCTTTACTACCAGGTGTCTCATGCGATCCAAATGGATGCAAATCGGCGTTGTTCTGACGTTGATCGCCGTGGCCTCGTTTGCGGCGTGGCCCTTCTGGATGTGGATGTTCCAGGAAAAGGCTAACGCCGCCTTGATCGCCCGCACGCAAGCGCTGGTCGAGAAAAAGCCAGAGCTCAAGTCGGCGTGGGACGACGCCATGAAAGATGAAGTGCTCACGCGCGACGAAGCCAAAGAGATCATCGAATCGGCAGGCGAAACGCTGGGACCGGACGAGTAATCGTTGCGACGACGAATAACTCTCTTGAGAGCCTCGCATGAGCAGTAGCGAACTACGCGACTATGCCGCAGTAGTTACAGCCGCTGTTGCTCTCCTGGTATTCGTCATCAATTCGTTTTCGCAGGTGCGCAATCGGCGGATCGAAAATCTCGCCCGGTTCATCGAAGTTCACCAGCGGCTATTCGAATGGGATAGTTACCTCACCCAGAATATCATCGCCATCGAAGCGGGCACCTTGGTGCGCGATCGGCAGAACGTCGAGATGGAAACCAAGTTCCATCTCATGCTGCTTGAGATCGAACAGTTGGCCATCCTGGCGAATAATCATGCGGTGCCGCGCCATACCCAGGTGTACATGTTTGGCTCGTACACGCGGCAGATATTAAAGGTCGTTTCCGACGAGGAACGCCATAGCATGTTCTGGGAATTGGCGATCGGTTACCTGGATGGCCTGGCTAAAGATACCGAGGCTTATCAGCGGCTCACGCCCAAGCAGCGTCAACATTTCTGGCGCTAAGCTATTTCTTCTTGCCGCGCAGGCGGAAGTACGAGCCAACCCTGCCGAGTTGCAGTTGCCAACCGCCGAATCGCTCGCTGAGCGACTTATAGAGCGAAGCGCCCATCAGCGTCCCGAGTGCTAGCGAAGTAAAGATAAACAGCGCCGTCACTAGGCCATCGACTCCGGCGGCGCGGTCGCTGAGCATGCGCGTCACGCTCAACAGCCCAAGCGACCCCGGCACCAGCAACCAGAAACAAGGCAGAAACGTCACCATCGCCGGCGGGCCTTTGAAGCGCAGTTGAATCCAGTAGCCGAGCGGAGTGGCGATCAGCATGCCAAAGAAGCCGCTGATCTCTTTGCTGAACACCAGCATGCCCAGCCGCTGCGCACCGAAGGCCAGCAGCAGTACCAGCAGCATCCACCAGAACGATTTCTGCGGCGCAGAAAAGTGCAAGAACACGCCGATTGCGAACACCAGCACGCCCGCCCAGGGAAGCAAAGCGTGCGTGTCGACTTCTTCCGCCGCTTCAATCAAATTCGTTGGGGCAACGCCAATGACCGCCGCGCCGGCGACCAGCCCAAAGGCCAGCAGCACCAGTTGCACAAAGCCGGTCGTCAAGCGGCTCGATCCACTCACCATGTCGCCATAAACAAGTTCGACCATGCCAAGCGTCAGCATCGCCCCAGGCAAAAACGACACCAGTGGCGGCACCAGCGCATGCAGCGGCACGACTGGCAGCCCTTTCTTGACCGCCAGATAAACTAGCGCCGAAACGAGCGCCGCACCAATCACTGGCAATGGCACCGCCAATACGGGCCGATCGCGATTGAGCAGTTTCAGCCCGCCAACGAGCGCGCCCAACAGCGCAGCGGCGACCAGATTGATCAGCGTAGTGGTGAGCACCATCGCCAGGCCGAGCGCCAGAATCGTGTGCCCAACGACGATGCCCCACGATCCAAACCGCGGCGGCTTCTGCAGGATCGCAGTGAGTTGATCGAGCCCAGATTTGGGCGTGACCTCGTTGCGCTGCGCCGCCAGGCCAAGTTGATAGACATCGGCGATCTGGTCCAAACGCAGATTCTGCGTCGGTCCTTCCGCCAAGGTCACGCATTCCTCGTGACCATCGAAAAGCGAAATAAAAACGGCCGTGGGAAAGGCCACAATCCGCACCCGCCGCGCACCGCACGCCGTGGCAATGCGGCGCAGCAGCAGCTCGACCTGCGCCGTTTGCTCGCCGCATGCGAGGTACGCCTGCCCGAGCCGGAAGAGAAACTCCAGCAGCGTCTTAGTGTCAACGGTGGCGGCCGGTTCGCGCATGGCTCAGAGCGATGGGCATCATTTCTTCGTATCGCTTGCCGCATCGCCAGGGATTTGCCCCGGCGTGTAGTTGGGTAGCCAACTGCATGGAAAGATCGCGAGCAGTGAGAGTCCCG
>JAEZGD010000554.1 GCA_023417165.1 Planctomycetota bacterium | reverse complement strand
GTCGATGGAGGCCGGCTGACCGCCGCCATTCAGGCGGTCGATCGGCTGGCCTGCGTGGTTGACTCGCTTGAGCTTTCCAGCGACAAGCTCGCGCATCAGTCGCTCGACGACCTTAAGCAGCGCAGCAATCGGCTGTGCGCGAAGCTGTCATATTTGCTGGAGCCAATCGCCTTGATCGAGTCCGACGCCGACACCTGTACGACGCAACTGCGTTCGAGTCCGCCAGCGAAGGAAGACGATCAGACGTTCTATTACGAGATTCTCATGCGCCGCGGCGGCATCATTTCGCTGCACCGCTACCAGAAGCAGCCTGGCGACATGCGTCAAAATGTGCCGGCGACGCTAACGCATGAGGTCCTCGTCCGCCTGGCCGACGACTTTGTCGCCGCTTTGTCCTAGATCCTTGTTTAATCCGGAGCCAGCGGCGACGGCGCTCTCGCCCGGCCCGTTGGACCTGGGGTTAAGCGATGGAAACATGTTGCTTCGCCTCTCTGCCGCACCGGGGCACTGTTTGCTAAACTAAGAGCTTTCCGTCCTGCCTCTTTGCGTACGAAGCTCTCATGTCTCACGGCCCTCCGGCAGCAGCACCGATCGAACCGTCGCTCACCCCGGGCGATGGCTGGCATTGCACGCACGCTTACTATCGCTTTGACCGCGCCGCACTGGCCGCACTTTCGCCGGCCGCACGCCAGGCGGGGCGCGCCGAGTTGATCGCGGCGCTCGAAGCCGCCAATGCCGGCATCGAACGCCTGCAAACCAGCATCGTCAGCGGGCATAAAGCCGATTTCGGCCTGATGCTGATGGATCCCGATCCGCTCAAGATCGACGCGGTGCATCAAAGCGTGCTCGCGTCCGCCCTGGGGCCGGCGATCGTGCCGACCTATTCGTTCGTGTCGGTGACCGAGGTTTCGGAATACGTGCCGAGCGTCGAACAGTACGCCAAACGCCTGATCGAAGAAGGCGAGACGGAAGGCAGTCCGGCCTTTGCCGCGAAGATCCGTGCTTATGAAGGTCGCTTGCCGATGATGAATCGGCAGCGCCTGACGCCGGACTTCCCGATCAATCATCCGGCCACCTGCTTTTATCCGATGAACAAAAAGCGCAAAGTCGGCGAGAACTGGTTCACGATGCCGTTCGCCGAGCGCAACAAGTTGATGGCCGAACATGCCAAGAGCGGCATGGCATTCGCCGGTAAAGTTATGCAACTGATTACCGTCGGCGTCGGCCTGGAAGATTGGGAATGGGGCGTGACCTTGTGGGCGAAGAACCCCGCCTTTCTGAAGGACATTGTCTATCGAATGCGCTTCGACGAAGCGAGTGCGCGATATGCCGAGTTCGGGCCGTTTTATACCAGCTATATTGCGACGCCGACGGAAATGCTCGATCACTGCCGAATCTAACGCGGTGAGCAGCAGCGATGAACAAAGCCTATCAACTCCCGCACGACAAGCCGAACCCGTTTGCTGACTCAGCCAACGCGACGGATGCAGCGGGCGAGAACGCTTCGCCGTATGCGGGCGGCGCGATTCCGGCGGCTTCGGTCGATCCTGGCCCCGGGGCGTATCAGGCGACGCTGACGCCACGGCCGCAATGGTTGCTCGGCGTGAGCGGCTTCGCGTTGCTGGCGGCGGTGGGAGCGCTCATCGCGGCCTTTTTATGGTTTTTTCCTTGGGGATTTGTCACCCTGTTCATTGGCAGCTACGGCTGGGCGATGGCGCGGCATGACCTGCGGGCGATGCACTATGGCGCCATGGAGCCTTCGACTCGCAAGGAAGCTCGACTGGCGCTATGTCTCGCCATCGCGGGCACGGTGGCCAGCCTTATCTCCGTGGCGCTGTGGGTGGGTTGGTATTGGGTGCTACGAGCGATGCTGTAGCGTGATTCGGCCGGCGGCAGGGGCAGCTCTGCCATTGATACGCGGTTCGTGGATTTGGATTGTGGAAGGAATGAGGAGCGAATGGCCAAGAAGCTCGACCAGGTGTTGGTGATCGACGTGGAATCGACCTGCTGGGATACTCGGCCGCCGCAGGGGCAGATCAGCGAGATCATCGAGATCGGCATCTGCGTCGTCGATGTCCGCTCGCTCGAACGTCGCGAGCGCCGAACCATCATGGTCAAGCCAGGGCATTCGCAGATCAGCCCGTTTTGCACGCAGCTCACAACGATCACGCCCGAGATGGTAGTCGACGCCCAACCGCTGGGCAACGCCATTCGCATTTTGCAGCAAGACTACAATCCGTTTGAACGCGTGTTTGCCGCCTGGGGCGATTACGACCGCGGCCAGTTCATGCGGAACTGCGAACTGTATGGCTTGGAATATCCCTTCGGGCCAACGTTTCTGAACATCAAAAATCTCTTCGGCCTCGCGCTTGGGCTGACCAAGGAAGAAGGGATCGATACCGCGTGCGAGCGCGCAGGGATCCCGTTCGAAGGCATGCATCACCGCGGCGGCGACGACGCCTGGAATATCGCCGGGCTGTTTTGCTGGCTGTTGAAGCGCAATCGCGATCGCGACGGGGTGACTGAAGTTGCGTAAGAATTACATTGCAATTGTTGCCAAGTTGCTGGTGGACACGTACGATTTCCACTAGGCTCTTTGGCAATGCATTCGACAATTCTGCCAGCTCGGTACTGTACGCTCAGCAGGCGGCCTTACCACCCAGAGGTGGCTGGCATAAAGTTTCGCGAGCAGAAGCATACGAGGCATGAATATGCCTTGCCACTCATGTTGCTAACCTAAGCGGCAGCAATGATTTGCGCCAGAAGCGATCACGGCATTTCGCCACTCATTCGCAGTGAAAAAGCCAGGCATATATGGCCAATTCGAGCCGGCATGCCGGGTTCGCCTTACTCGGTTGCGGGCCGCGGCCAGTCGTGGTGGAGGTAAGCGATTTCCAAACTGTCGCTATAGACTTCGAAGCGGTGGCGAAAGCCTGCGCGCTGCAGCGACTCCGAAACCAGCCTGGCATCGCGCAACATTTGCTCCGGTGTGTCCTCGTCCGCAACGAGGAGCGCCCCATCGGTGCCGAACTCGAACTTGAACTGCGAACAGTCGAGAATGCGCACGCACCACGCATTCTGCTCCACCAGCAAGCCCTGCGCACGCAGGGCCTCGGCGAGATTGAATGGCCACTGCTCTCCCTGACGCGGCACCTCGCCGTAGACGTTGCACACAGTCTGGCTCGCGTGATGGGACTCGCTGCGTTACTTCTTTTCAGCCGGTTTAGCTTCCGCGGGCTTCTCGCCGGCAGGCTTTTCCTCGGCCTTGGGAATCAGCACCAGCCGCACCTTGGTGCCTTTCTCAGGCATATTCTCGGTAAAGGCTTCGAACAACAGGTTGTTGTTCTCTTGGCTGCTTTTGACCGGTAGGTCCAAGGTGGCGGTCGAGAAGTTCGATACGCAGATGAAATCGCCTGCGTCGGCGTGATAGTGCTTGGTGCCGGTGTCTTCATCGACCCAAAAGCCGCTGCCTGCGAAGACCCAGTCATATTCCATGGGCTTCTTGGTCTTGGTGTTGCGGACCCAGTCCTGTCCGCGCATCTTGCGGTTTTTGCCGTCTTTGTCCTTCCAGAGGACGAGGACTTCGATCACGGTACCGGTAGCGGGTTCGTACTTGGGATCCCACTTCACGGCGGTGCCCGACTTGGCGCCGACAGCGAGCAAGCCCGCGTGCACGACCGAGGGCTTCGCGTTCACCGCGACTAGCGACTCGTGTTCTTTCGTCCCCTTCGGGCAAGCGAACATTTCGAGCGGGCCTTCACGCAGCGCGACGCGACCATCGACTACGACGATCTTGCGTTTGGGGTCGATCCAGACATCGCCTTTGGGATCGAGCCGCGTCAGGCCGGGAATGTCGGCCGCAGGCTGGTCGGGCTTGTCGTTGGGGGAGGTTGCCGGCGTTTCCGGCACCGGAATATCGC
>JAEZGD010000531.1 GCA_023417165.1 Planctomycetota bacterium | reverse complement strand
GAATCAGACTTCCCACGGCGCCAGTAGCGCCCACGACGGCAATCGAATCGTACACGACTTGCTCCCAACAACATTGGTTGACGTCCGTCCCCGCCAGCCACAAATCCGGCGGTCGGACAAGCTATTTAGTATAGGCAGGAGCCAGAACAACTAGTAGGGCGCATTGGCGGCCAAAACTAGCCGCCAAATGGTTGCCCATACGGCGCACGGGCCCCCTCCCCTGCACTGTTTACGAAGACCCGCGACAGACTAAAAAGGTTCGCCACCGCAGGCAGTTGCGATTACGATCCAGCCATCGCGCCGCGGCGTTTGGCGGTCGATTTACGCAGCGGCGCGTGCTCGGACTCGCTCGCCGAGTTCGGTTCCAAAACGCGACGCCGGGCGAACAGGTCCACGGCCGCTTCCACCAGTCGCGGCGAGACAAACGCCATGTTGGCAATGATCATGGCGGTGCCAAAGGTCACCATGCCCAGGCCGATGGCAATGCCGCCATGCACCACCACGGCCAGCGCCAGCGTAATCGGTCGGCTCCATTTGGGCCAAACCGTGAAGCAATAGAAAGTTTCCCAAAAGACCGTCACGTGCGTCATCGCGGCGATGAGCCACGGGTAGTACGCCAGCCACGTCAGGTCGAGTGACTGGTACTCCAGATTGGCGACCGCGCCCCACGTGGCGCTGCCGTCCCACCAAAATTGTCCGCGCAGCTTGCTGATGCCACCGAACAAATAGATGACGCACATGTGCAATTGAATCAGGCGAATGGCAATATTCGTCGAGACGAACGACCGCGACGCGAGCCACTCCCCTGCCCTTTTCAATCGCAACCAACGATCGAGCGAATAGACCTCACCGCATGGCGCTAGCATCAAGTACATCGCCAGCATCGCATTGACCTGATCGAGACCGAATAGCGCACCATGTAGACGATGGCAGTATGCGAGCGTAATGACGCACGCCAACACTGACACCACGCGCGTGAAGAGTCCCAGCGTCAACATCGCGAAGATAATCAGCGCGCCGATGTGCAGCGTCCACAACAGCGCCGGCGATTCGACATACCACAAGTACGACCAGCTATACCAACCGTCTTGAAGCTGTAACGCGGTGGCGTTGTCGATGAAGGCGTTGGGCCCCAAGAACGCATCGAGCTTCAGGCTCCAAACCAAGTGCGTGTAAAACAGCATCGCGCCGCCGAGGACGCGAATCGCTGCCAACGTGTGTGGCGCAGCAGGCGTAAACCAAAAGCGATCCCACGCCTGCACCGCGTCTGCAAACCAACTCTTGGTTGCTTGTACTAGCGCGTTCATTGGCCACCTCGTGGCAGCGGCGAGATGCCTGGCAAAAATTCACTTTGCACAGCCGGCGCAGCGGCAGCTTCCGCAGCATCCAAATCGGTATAGGTGCGTGGATCGTCGAGCTTGCGTGGCGCGGTCGGATTAAAGTCGCCAGTGAACTGCGACGGCGGCAAGAAGTCGTGCCGCAGGCGATGCACTTCGGCCTTTTCGGCGTCATTGGCCGTCGCTAAATGACGTGCATACGAATCTCGGAGTAATTCAAAGCGATCACGTGCTTGCCGCCAGTTCGCTAACTCGCGAGCGCGCTCCTCGGCTTCCATTTCGGCTGGCAAACGCGGTGCAGCAGCCGGTGCGTAATACGACTGCAATGTTTCGCTCAGCATGAAATGCCGATGATACAGCAGCCGCGGTTGATGCTCGCGAAGATCGGGGAAGCGGCCCGTCGTTGGTGCGCGATCATCCGCAAATCCCAGCCGATATTCAACCAGATGACTCGGCCCAGGATCGGGCGCAAAGAACGCATAACCGTGATCGAGATACAACGCCTGGATATATGGCCATAACGCGGCGCGCAGCGGGTCAACCGCTGGCGAACTAGGCCGCGCGGCGAACGACATCGGCGCGATAAAGACCGCGGTCAGGTGCAGCGCGACCAAGCCGCTTACCAGCAGCTTTGCGCCCGGCGACCAACCAGTCACCTGGCTATGCTTCTCAACAGGCTTCTCGTCCATGCTTGTGGTCATCGTCTGGAGCCAGCCGCCTGGGCAAGGTTTTCTGGCCCGCTCGGCACGATTGGCAGACTCGCTTTACCCGGCGTCAAGAAACGCCTCACCCTCGTGCCGGGCGAACCAGCACGAGGGCGAGTAGCGATTTGTCATTCTCTAGCAGTCACCAGACCGCTTAGCGCGCGTCGGCGATCGCTTCGTTGCGGTCGAAGTCGAATTCGACGTGGGCGTTATCGCCCGCCTTCAGCGTGATGGTCTTTTCCAGCGTCAGCGGCTGACCGTCGCGCTCGGTGACCACCGTAATGGTGTAGTTCTTCCAGCTCTTGCCCTCGGCCAGCGTCTTGCTGCTGAACGTGCGGACGATACCGGTCGAAGTGGTTTCATTGCCCGAGAGCAGCACCTTGGCGTCTTCCGGCACAGTGACCTTCAACGTGGTGACGGGGTTAATGATTTCTTGCACTTCCATGGCGATCTCGGTGATGTCGCCAGCGTGCAGCTTAATGGTCTTGATTTCTTCGATTTCGCGACCTTCACGCTCGACGACCGCCTTCACCTCGTAGGTGTAGGCATTGCCGGCGGTTAAACCGCGCGAGATATAGTGGCGTTCGCCGCCTTGGCTCTTGGTGAGCTTGCCGTTGACATAGACCTTGGCGTCTTCCGGCAGCGTGACCGTCAACATGGCGTCGGTCATGCGGTTCATGCTCATCGGATCAGCAGCCGGAGGAGCATTCTGACCGCCTGGAGGAGGAGGCATCGGAGGACGATTGGTTTCAATCGCGTCGTCCATCGGATAGCCGGATTCCGAATAGATCACGCCGCCGCCCGAGCTACCGCCGCTGGAGCCATTCCAGCCGCCGCTCGAACCACCACTCGAACCGTTGCTCCATCCAC
>JAEZGD010000509.1 GCA_023417165.1 Planctomycetota bacterium | reverse complement strand
CCTCGTGGCTGTACGCCAATTATCGCCACCGGCTGAAGGCGCTGGTGAATCTGCGGCTCGATCGGCGTTTAGCCAGCCGCGTCGACGCCTCCGATGTCGTTCAAGAAGCGCTGCTGGAAGCCGATCGCCGCCTAGGCGATTACTTCGCGGCGCCGCCGATGGAGTTTTATCTGTGGCTGCGGTTTTTGGCGGTGCAAAAGTTGATCGACTTGCATCGGCATCACCTGCAAACGCAAAAACGTTCAGCTCGCCGTGAACTTTCGTTGCAGAACCACGCGCCGGAGGCGAGTTCCGCCTGCCTGGCGATGCAACTGCTTGGCAAGCTGACGACGCCGACCGAAGCGGCCCGCCGCGCCGAGCTCCAGCAGTTGATGCAAGCGGCGTTAGAAGGGCTCGATCCGCTCGATCGCGAAGTGCTCGCGCTGCGCCACTTCGAGCGTCTCTCGAATGAGGAAACCGCGCAGGTGCTAGGGCTGAGTCGCTCGGGCGCCAGCAAACGCTATATCGTGGCGCTCGCGCGGCTGCGCGAGCATCTCGGCCCGCAACACGACTTCACCGACTGGCTGAGCTGACACCATGGACGGCTCCTTCCTTACCGCACGTTCGCCGAGTGTCGCTGGCAGCGAACGCGATCCGCTGGAGCAGTTGGCCGCCCAGTTTCTCGATTTGCATCGTCAGGGACAGCGTCCCGTGCTGGCCGACTTCGCGGCGCAGCATCCACAATACTCGCGGCAGATTCTGGAGTTGTTTCCCGCACTAGTGGCGCTAGAAGCCGCTGGCCCGCGTGGCGTGCACGATTCATTAGGCTTTTGCGGCGAAGCTGGCGGCGCGACGCAGCAAACCATCGGCGACTATCGCCTGCTGCGCGAGATCGGTCGCGGCGCGATGGGCGTGGTGTATGAAGCCGAGCAATGCTCGCTCGATCGCCATGTCGCGCTCAAGGTGCTTCCCTGGCATGCGACTGCCAGTAACGTCGCGGTCGAACGCTTTCGCCGCGAAGCCAAAGCGGCGGCGCGGTTGCACCATACGAACATCGTACCGGTCTTTGAAGTCGGTCAGGCCGGAGAAGTGTGCTTCTATGCGATGCAGTTCATCGAGGGGCGCTCGCTCGACAAGATTGTCGTCGAATTGCGCCGCTTGCAGCGTCGCGACGATGCGTCACTGGCCGAGGTCGCCGATCAGGAAGTCGAGCCATCGGCGCGCAGCCTGGCGCTGTCGCTGAGCAGTCCGGTCGCAGGACCGGCGATCCTGCTGCAAGACACGGTTCGCGTGCAGCGCGACGAGACCGCGAACGCTGCGCCGCAAGATCCGCAAACGTTGTCGCTCGCTCAGTCGAGCAAACAGCATTACTTTCGCAGCATCGCGCGCATAGGCCAGCAGGTCGCCGAGGCGTTGGCCTACGCGCACGAGCGCGGCGTCATTCATCGCGACATCAAACCTTCGAACATTCTGCTCGATGCGACCGGCGTCGCGTGGGTTGCTGACTTTGGCCTGGCGAAGACCGACGATGTCGCGCTCACGCGCAGCGGCGATATCCTGGGCACGATTCGCTACATGGCGCCGGAACGATTTGAAGGCGAGTGCGAGCCCGCGGCGGATGTTTATTCGCTCGGTGTCACGCTATATGAGCTCTTGGTGCTGCGGCCGCCGCACGAAACGGCCGAACGCGCCGAACTGATCGCGCACATCACGCAGCGCGATGTGCCGCGTTTGCGCACGCTCGATCCACGCATCTCGCGCGATCTCGAGATGATCGTCCACAAGGCGATCGAGCGCGAACCGAGCCATCGCTACGCCAATGCAACGGCGCTCGCCGAAGACCTACGCCGCTTCTTGGCGGACGAGCCGATTCTCGGCAGACGCGTATCGGTGTGGCGGCGCTTGTGGCGTTGGATGCGCCACAATCGACTGCTGGCGACGACCACGCTCGGCTCGGCAGTGCTGCTGCTCACCGTGGCAATCGCCGCCAGCTTCGCCAGTGCGCAATTTCTGGTCCTGGCGACGCAGGAACGCACGGCGCGGCTCGACACCGCGGCCCATTTGTATCGTTCGCTGGTAGGCGAAGCGAAAGCGACTCGCCTGGCGCGCCGCGAAGGCTATCGCGAACAAGTCTGGGCGCTACTCGACGAGGCACGCCGCGTAGAAAGCGAGGCCGTCGATCGGCGCGAACTGCGGCGCGAAGCGATTCAGTCGCTCGGCGATTTCGTCGGCCTGCAGCCGCGCGTGCTGAGCAAATTCCCTGCGCCGGTCCGCGCCGTTGCCGTTGCCTCGCATGCGCCGATCGTGGCGGTAGGCCTCGAAAATGGCGCGATTCAGTGGCATGACGCCGCCACCGGCAAGCGTTTGTTTGCAAGCAACTCGCCCGCCTCGGCGATCACGCAGCTCCAGTTCACGCGGAGCGGCGCGCTCCTCTCGGCCGATGCCGCCGGCATGGTGCGTCTGTGGTCGCGCCGCCCCGACAAAGCCTGGCAGGCCACGCGTGTCGGTGAGGTCTCGACCGAGATTTTGGCTCTGCAAGAGGGCTCGCTAGAACGCTTGATGGTGGCGTCGCGACTGCACCCCGACGACACCGTGATTCATATCGACAACTTGGCGCAGCGGCGACGGGCCCAGGTCGATCCTGGCCTGCGGCTAAATGCTGCTACGTTCAGCAGCGATGGCAGCCTGCTTGCAGGTGTCGGCGAGAATTCGGTCTATGTCTGGGAGACTGGCTCGGGACGCTTGATCGAACGCACCACGACCAGCCTGGGCGAGCTGACCGGCGCGACGTTCAGCAGCGATGGTTCGTTGCTACTGTGCACCGGCGAGCAGGGCCTGGTCACGTTCGACTTGCCTGAGCTACAGCAACAAAATATCACGCGCACCGGTCAGGTGGCCGCAGCCGCGCTCAACGCCGCCGGCTCGCAACTGGCCATGTTCACGCAAGGCCGCCGCGTGAGCCTGTGGAGTGTGCATGGCAATCGCGAATTGGCAACGCTCTCGCATCCAGGCCGGCAGGATGTGCATACCTTAGCATTCGACGCGCACGATCAACGGTTGGTCTCTGCCGATCGCGATACGGTGCGCATTTGGAACTTGCAAGGCTCGCCTGAAGTCATGGAACTGCCGGGGCATGCCGGGCCGATTAGCGTGATCGCGTTCAGTCCTGACAGTGCGCGGTTGCTCTCCGGGAGCAAAGATCATTCGCTCACGCTTTGGAATGTGAATGCTGGGCAGCGGCTGGGTACGACGAACTTGGCGGGGCCGCTGCAAGCCGGCGCGTTCAGCGCCAATGGCCGCTTGCTCGCTGCGGCCGATACGTCCAATCAGCTTACGCTGCTCGACGGCACGAGTCTCAAAGCACATTCCACGCTTGAGCACACATTGGGACTCGTGCAAGGCGTGGCGTTCACACGCGATCGTCGGCATTTGATTGCCTGTGGCGAGCAGGGAGTGCGCGTTTGGTCGCTAGGAAAGCACGAAGAGGATCCGTCAGCGACGCCGCAGCTGTTGCGCACGATTCCCGCCACGAACGCACGATCGATCGCCGTTAGCGCCGACAGCCGATTGGTCGCGTGGCACGAGGATACCGCCTTGCGCGTGCTAGTGCTCGATGCGCCGACGACTTGGACGTGCACCGCGCCGCCCGCTTTGGCTGGCCGACAGAATCTGGTGTTTCATCCGGATGGACGGCATGTGTTTTTTGTCGACGCGCAAGGACAGTTGGTGCAATGGGATCTCTTTGCCGATCGTCTGGCGGCAGTGATTGGCGATCTGGAGACGTTTCAAGGCGGCGAACTAGCTCTGCATCCGGCCGGGCGTTGGCTAGCGGTGAATGCGAATCCCTGGCACGTCGATGTGTGGGATACCGTCGAGCATCGTCAGGAATTTGTGCTTCGCGAGCAGCAAACCGCAGTCAGCGGCATGGCTTGGAGCACGAGCGGCGACCGCCTGGCGTATGGATCGCAGATGGGGCGCGTCACACTGTGGAAGCTAGGAGCGATTCGCAAAGCATTGGCAGCCATTGAACTGGATTGGTCGAACGATCAACTACTGGGCGCGGCCGTCGCCAAGCATCGCTCGACGTTGGTGGCGCTCGATGATGCACTGCGCGCCGATCCCGAGCACGCAATGCTGCGCGTGCGTCGCGCGAGTGTGCTCTTGGCTCAGGGCAAGACCGACGCTGCACTCGCTGACTTGGATCGTGCCTTGAAGGCGAAGCCACCGCTTCCCGCTGCGCTGGCCGCCAGGGCGAGCCTGCATGTTCATGAGAAGAAGTGGGCGGAGGCGGCTGAGGATTTGCGTCAATCGCTGTCCGCTCAGCCCGATTCGCTGGCGATGTGGCTGCACGTCGCATTATTGCTGGCGCGAGCCGAACGAGCGGATGCCTATCACGATCATTGCCAGGCGATGCTCGACCGCTTCGCCGCCGAAGGCGAGTCCGAGTCCGCCGAACGGCTGTTGCGCTTCTGCTCGCTTCTGCCAGGCAAGTTCGACGAAACAATGCCGTTGCGGCGACAAGTCGAAGGTGCGCTGAACAGTGTTGTGCCGGATCGCGTTTCGCCGGCGCAGCGTTACATCACGCTAGCGCTCGCTGATCTGCGGGCTGGCGACGCCGAGTCGGCGCTGCGCATGGTCGCGCGCGCTCACGAGGATTCTCGCTACTCGATTACCCCTGTCTGGCAGGCGATGGCAATGGCGATTCAAGCGATTGCGGAGCTGCAGGTGCACAAGCCACACATCGCACGCGAGTCGCTGCGCGCCGCGCAGGCGTTCGCGGCGGGCGTTCCTTCGGCTAAGGACGGTGATGACCTGGCCACGCAAGAAAACCGTTTGCAATTGGAAATTCTCCTGCAAGAGACCGCGCGCCTTTTGCCGTAAACTATGGTCGGAAATATTCAATCTCTTCGCTGGTTGCGATTTATGTTCAACCGGAGCCTGGTCATGTTCTCCTCGATTCATCGACCCGTGGCGCTGGCAGCGCTACTCTTCATCGCATTGTTGTCGCACGTGGTAGCGGTGGCGGCCGAGAAGCCGCGCACCTGGAGCGATAAGACTGGCAAGTACAAAGTCGAAGCGACGCTGAAGGCCGTCACCAACGGCAAAGTGATTCTGCTGCGTCCCAATGGTGACGAATTGCAGATCGATGTCGCGAAGCTCAGCGCGGCCGATCAGAAGTATCTGCAAGACAATCCGCCCACAGACGATGACAATCCCTTTCAGCCTGCGGAAAAGATGCCTGCGGAGGCGGCGTCACCCGCAGCAGCTAAAGAGGCGAAGGTGGATTGGACCGATGTGCCAACCGTCGCGCAAACACCGACCGCCGATGGTTGGAAGTTCGCCGTGCCGATCGAAGGCCGACGCAACGCTTCGCTCAAGAACCGTTCGGTCGCCTTGCCGCCGAAATCCAACTTCTTCGAGAGCGTGGCGGGTATGGCGGTGAATCACGGTACGTCGCGCGCACTCATTGGCTATACGCTCGGCGAGCCGAAACCCATTGGCACGACGCGGATCGTGCTCTGCGATTTCGAGCAAGGCAAGATCCTGCTTAAAGCGGAAACGCCTGGCCAGATGGCTCCTGTCGCGATCAACGATGATGGCTCGTTGGTGTTGATGCGCCGCGCCGAGTGGGGCCACGGCAAAGCGGACCGCATGGAATTGTGGAATCTAAACGCCAAAGGCATTTCGAAAACACTGCAGTGGATTCCGTACGAAGATGCGCAAGGTGGCAACCGCGACATCAAGTGGGGCGCGTTTCTGGCCGACGATCGCTTCTTGACGCTGGGCGCTTCGGGGCGACTGGCGCTGTGGAAAAGCAGTTCTGCCGAGCCGGTTTATTCGCTTCAAATCGATGGCGGCTCGGTTCCCGCCCTGACGCCCGATCGCAAGCATCTGGCGTTCAGCACCGGTCAGCAAGTTGGTGTGCTGGATATCGACGCTGGCGAAGTGGTGGCGATGCAAAGCACCGAGCGTACGCCTTGGCCGCAGTTGTGCTTCAATCCGGACGGCACGCGCCTGGCGGTTGTGGCGCACGGCAAGATTCTGG
>JAEZGD010000364.1 GCA_023417165.1 Planctomycetota bacterium | reverse complement strand
GATCGCACCCATCAAAGATCGCCGCTGCCTTCTGCCGACTCGTCCGCCCCCTTCGCCGTCGCCGACGCCAAGCCTTCAAACGCATCGACCACCTGCATGTCCTGACGCGGCAGCATCGTGCGCAAGTTTAATAACAGTAATCCGTTATCGACCGTACATGCAACCGAAGGCACTGCGGCCGCCAAGCGGTCGCCCAAGGCTTCGGCGGTGATGTCCTTGGGTTTGACCACCACCTGCCAGGCGTGCAGGGTGGGGCTAGAGGAGGTGTCGATCAGCCGCGCGACGCCTTCGACGGCGGTCGCCGAGGCGACCAAAGGAGAGGCCGCCAATTGCGGGGCCAGCCGCTGCGCACGATTTTGCAGATTGTCGGCCGACGTGGCCAGCAGCGAGAGCAGGGGAATGGCACGCTCGGCCACTTCTCGATCTTGATACAGTTCGAGCGTCGCCGCGAGCGGCAGTAGCACCAGAGGCGACGCAACAAGAGAGGCAAACAAGCCATGTCGACGCAAGCGATCGATGGCCGCCTGGCGTCCGAGGATCAAACCGCAAGGCGGCCCGCCCAACAGGCGATCGCCCGGCAGGATCACTAGATCGGCGCCCTGTTCCAGAGCCATACCTGCGTGCGGGGCATTCGGCAGGTAGCGTTCCAAGTCAACGATCGCGCCGTGACTCAAATCCACAATGACCGGCACTTGCTGCCGTCGGGCGAGCGCTACGATTTGCGCCAGGTCGGCGAGCGGATCACCACCGCGAGCCAAGCGCGGATCGGCGACGATTAGCACTGCGCCTGCGCCTGGCAATGCGTCTTCATAATCCGCGGGGCTGCTGCGATCGACGATGCCGCATTCGCGCAAGCTTACGCCGGCGCAGCGCGCCGTTTGCGGCAAGGTAATCTGCGGATCGATTTCGCCCACTTGGCCGCGCGCGACAACGACCGGCCGCTCGCCACAGGTGGCCGCCAGTGCGAGCAGCAGCGCACCGCTATGGGTTCCGGTCACGGCACAGGCTTCCGCGCCCGTGAGTTGCTTGGCGAGCGTGCCGATTTCGAGCAGCCCTTCGATGCGATGCCCACGGTCGGTCACATAATCGCGCAGCGAACCACTGAGCGCGTGCAGCGCTTCATCGGCCAGCGGCGGCGAAGCCGATTCCGGCAGCAGCACGCCCGTAGCGTTGATCTGTGCGTGTGGCGCGCTCGCGCGGCGCAGCGCCATCCACTCGGCGATGCGCTCGGCCAATTCGCCCACGGTGGGAACTTTCATTTCGGCCGCGCGCGATTGCAAGTCGGTCGCCATGCGTTCGACAAATGTTTTGACGCTGGAAACGACCACATTGCGACTCGCCCGATCGACCCACGGCTTGAGTTGCGGGCTGTCGAGCAGTTCGGCGATGGATGGAATCTTCATGGCAGCGGATTCGCAAAATGAAGCGATGGTTCGTGAGCAGCGGCACTGTCACTATGCACTATTCGCTACCAGGCAACTACTCCCCGTCCTGCGTGACAGCGGCAGGAGGGTTGACAGTCTTGGCCGCGACGGCCTAAGTTAGCTCCCCATCTGACAGGCGTCCGACGCGCAAGCGTGGGACAGGAAGCCGGTGCAAATCCGGCGCGGGACCGCCGCTGTAAGCGAGAAGGTCTTCGAATCCATCGCCACTGTGAGCCCTGGCTCATGGGAAGGCGTTCGAAGACTGACTGACTCGCGAGCCAGAACACGGCCTGTCAGGTTTGCCCTGCGATACTTCGGCCTACAGTATCCTGGGAGGCATGTGACTGCGCACGGTGTCTGCGCGATTGCCTTTCCATGTGGCCGAGCGCTGGGCCCGAAAGGCTTTGTCCATGCGTTCTTCTGCACGGCGCGCTGCGCGCGCATTCACCCTGGTCGAGTTATTGGTCGTCATTGCCGTCATTGGCGTGCTGGTTGCGCTGTTGATGCCGGCCGTCCAAGCAGCGCGCGAAGCCGCGCGGCGCACGCAATGTCGCAATAACCTTAAGCAGATCGGCATTGCGATCCACGGCTATCACACCAGCTTTGGCGTGCTGCCTAAAGGGGGCGCAGGCGTTGCCAGCCTGACGAATCCAACCATCAAAGCGCGCTGGCAGCTTAGCTGGGGCGCGGCCATTTTGCCGTGGATCGAGCAAAATAATCTCTACCTGACGATCAACCAGAAAGAGCCATACTTGCATGCCGATAATCTGCCGGCAGGGCAAACGCTGTTGCCGGTGTATTTGTGTCCAACGGCCTCGCGACAAGACTTGCTAAAGCCCAATGGCGACACGCCCAACTCCACGACCTTGTATGCCAAGACCGATTACGGCGGCAATTGGGGCGAGCGCGCGCTGCGTTGCTATCCCAGCACCAACTGCCAGAACAACTACTCCAGCTTCGGAGACAAGTCAGGCGTGGGGCGCGGCGTGATGTTGATCGGCAGCGAACCGAGCTTGCCAATGGCTAAGATTCGCGATGGCTCCTCGCAAACCATCATGATTGGCGAAGCGCCCGATGGCCTGCATTCGATCTGGATCGGCCACAAGAATGTGTTCGATCAAAGCGCGCCGATCAACGCCCTGGCGAGCGCCAAGCCGCAATGGCAATCGTGTGGCCTGTTCATGAAAAGCAAGCAGCGCGGCCACTGCGATTATGGCCAAGAATTCCACAGCTATCACAGCGGCGGCGCGCAGTTTGTGTTCGTCGATAGCTCGACGCGTTTGCTGAGCGACGATATTGACGTCAAGGTCTTCGCCGCGCTCCTCTCGCGTCAAGGGCGAGAGGTGGCCTCCGACTACTAGCGTCGTCCATTAATATGGGACGCGCGGCTGGCTCAAGAACTCGTTCACCGAGCCAGGCGGCTCATAGGACTTGGTTTTCTGTGGCTTTTCATCACCACCAAACCACGTGCTGGGGTTATACCAGGTGGTTTTCGGCTCGGCCTTGCCAGGCAAGTTGGCGGGCCGACGCGCGCCGGTGGGGCGAGCGGGTGTCTTGGTTTCTTTCTTCCACGGATTGAGCGCCGAGGTGGTCTTGTCCCACGAGTTGGCGGTGCTCTTCGAAACCTTGTCCCACGTCCAGGGCTGGCTGCGCTTCGAGGCGAACTTGCTCTGGGCGCCTTTGTTACTGGTGCCGGGCCACGACCAGCTCGACTTCGAGGACTTCGACTTCCCCCAGCCTGGCAGGCTCCAACCTTCCGCGGTCGCGAAGGCCGGCAACATTAGCAAGCAGACGAGCGGAAACACGATCGCCAAAAACCAATGGGTTTTCACCGCCATGACTCCAGTTTGAAAAGGTCTTTTCCCAAAGCAACCGCGCGGAGTCTTTCAGAACCCCCTGGCGATGTAAAGGGCAATTTTTCTCGGCCGGCGGGCTGGTTTAGAATCGAGGCATGCCGCATTTCTTACCGCCTGAAGACGACGCCAGCTTGCGCGCCGCGCAGCAACGCGCAATCGTGGTGCTCGTGGCCACTGCCGATGCCGCGCTGACCGAGCGTGTGCGCGCGGCATTGGACGGAGAACGCTTTGCGCTGCATTTCGCCCAACAGTCAGAGAGCAGCGTGACGCCGGAGGTCATTGTCACCGATCAAACGCTTGCTAGTACGCTGCTGGCTAGCCAGCAAAGCGGCATGATCGCAGGCGAGATCGGCGTCGTTTTGCTGGGCAAAGCGCTGCCAGCCGATGTGCAGTTGCCGCTCGATTTCACGCGTCGAGAACTGCGGCTGGCGGTGCGTATGCTGGCGCAGATCGTCGCCTTGCGGCGACAGCAGCGGCGTTTGCTGCACCTGGCTGAAACCGATTCGCTGACAGGACTTCCCAATCGCCGCGCGCTCGCTGAGCAGTTCCGGCAACTCATCGCGCAGCCGAGCGACGCGCCGCTAGCGCTGGCACTGTTTGATCTCGATCAGTTCAAGCAAGTGAACGCCGACCATGGTTATCTGCGTGGCGACGACGTGCTGCGCGGCGCGGCGAAAACCATCGCAGCGCGCAGCCAGCCGCATTTTGTTGCGCGATTGGGGGGCGACGAGTTTGTCTTGCTGTGGCGAACTGCCGCCGAGTCTGCGGCCAACGCGCTGGCCGAAGAGTGTCGTCGCGCTCTTGGCACCGCCGCCAGCTTGAAAGCGGAACGGCCGATCACCGCCAGCGCCGGCCTGGTGATTGCAACTTCGGGTCGCGAGCTGGAGCCGCTGCTCGCAGCGGCCGATGCTGCGCTGCGCCGCGCGAAGCAAGCGGGCGGCAAGCGGTTAGAGATCGTGAACGGCTAATCAGCCCTTCCAGGTTTCGCGCCACACGCAGCCCGCCCAGCTCCAGCCGACACCAAAGCCGATCAGCATGTGCTGGCCGCCGACCTTGATCGCGCCGCTGCGGCGCAGCTGATCGATCACAATCGGAATCGTTGACGACACGGTATTGCCCACGTCGCGCAACACAATCGGCATGCGCGATTCGTCCAGGTCGAGCCGCTCCTGCAACTGTTGCAGCATCTTCTTCGTGGCTTGATGCAGGATGAACAGATCGATCTGCTCGCGCTGCATTTGGGCGGCGGCCAGGATGTTGTTGACCAACTCGGGCACCGCCGCGACCGTAAAGTTGATCAGGCTGGGGCCATCCATATATAAGGCGCTCGGCCAGCGATGGCGGTGCCGCGGCTTGATCGCATCGGCGGCCGGCCGCGCGCCCC
>JAEZGD010000338.1 GCA_023417165.1 Planctomycetota bacterium | reverse complement strand
GTGGATGTCGGGTTCCATAGAAAACCACGCCCGTACTTTCGTGACGGGTTCTTAGCCAGCCATGCGATGCGTTCTTCGGTGATAAGCTGGGCAAGGATTCGGCTAGCGGCATGAATGTTTTTGCGTTCGTTCATGGCTTGGTTGAACCACTCGGCAGCTAGGCCGATCGGTAGATGCACCTTGTCGATCTCGTCTGCATAGCCCAGTTCGCGAAGCCGAGCGCGGAAGTAATCCTCGATGATCTCTGCCTCTTCGGCCTCGGCGTCCGACTCGCCAGAGCGGTGTTTGATCTCGGCTTGAATGTCGGCAATCGAGATTCCTTGCTCGGTGTCATGCGCGTTACATCGCAGCCGTGACAGCACTTCACCTTCCCAGGCAGCCCATCTCGTTTGGCAGTCGATTGGTTGTGGCGCCAGGGCTAAGAAAGCCAATAGGTCGGCTATGATCTCGCGTCGATACTGGTCAACGTAGGCGAGCGTTTCCTCTTCCCACCGCGGGTTGCGATTGGGCTTCGCCAGTTTGATGATCACCGCGCGCTGAGCAATGTCGGTTGACAGTGACGGTCCGTTCAGCGTGACGATCCACGTAAGCGTGTTCGGGCGACTGCCTTCACCGACATACATTTCCTTGCCGCTAATGATTGGCACGGTGATTAGCGATTCCAGATCGGCCCAGGAAAACTTGAGCGACTTCACGTTATCAAGCCGGGCGATGCGTTTGTTTTTGCCGCCGGGCGATAGCAACCGTTGTCGCATGACGCCGGCGTCTTCGTTGGCGGAAAGCTCAATACAGCCGCCGACCAGGTGCGAGAGGATGTCGGAGAGTTTCGTCTTACCAGCGCCGCGGCCTGAATCGGAGGTGATCACGAACATCGGCCGCGAGCCGCCGCGTCCGCCCCAGAACGCTGTCGCGAACATTGCCAGCAGCAACCAACGATCGATCTCGCTGGCGGGAGCAAAGCGGTTAATCAGGGCTGTGATGTGCTCGCCGGTTGCCTGCGGGAAGTCGCCGCAGGCGTAGTAGTGGCCTGCGATCGGCGGTTGATGCGGCAGCGTTTCGACATTAATAAACGCTTCGGCCGAAGCGGCGATCTGATGAAACGTCTCTTCTTTGGTGTGACAGCCCACAGTGCGATACCAAGGAATCACGCCATGCAGGTTGCCCAGCCAGCCGAAGAAAGACGGCGCCGACTTGAGCCAATGAATATCGTCGGTGCGTTTATCATGGATGAATAGCGAACCGCCGACCCGCTTTGGCCAGCCCTCGGTAGCTGAGAAAATCCGGGTGATGATCTCCGACATTTCGAGCGGCGTCGTGCGACGGGCTTCGTTGCCGTCATTGTCTTCGTAGGTTTCAACTTCGGCGTTCGTAATTCGCGGTGGCGAGTCGTCGGCGTCGTTGGCCTCAGATTCGTCGTCGGGAGGTTGGACGATCGGCGCAGGCGAAACCAAAGCCAGTAAACCAGCAAATGTGCGAACCGGCGGCGGAAACGGCGAATCTTCAAGTATCACCACCATTATTCAACCTCGCGTCCATTCGGAAGGATGTAACCGGTCGGAACTTGAGTCACCTTTTCGCGGTGCACAACAGAGCCTTTCACAGGCACGATGCGAGGTACGGTTCGCCCAGGACCAGTGTGTCGAATCGCAAGATGAGGGCGGCGATAATGCGGACAGGATTCGATGTCGCGGCCGACAGACCAGCCGACAACTCCTCGTCGCTTGGCTTTTTCGACATACTTCAGATCACCGGTGGCAGCGTACTTGTCCTGGTCGGCGTTGAGCACCTCAGGAATGACAAGTCCGGGATCATTGCTAAGTAATGCGATCGCCACGCACAAACGTAACTTCATTAGATCAGCTTTAATTACTGCTGTTGGAAGCGATCCATTTCGTTTGATTGTGTGAACAACCCCGGTATCACTGTCCAGAACAGTCGTTTGTGGTGGATGAATCCCTGGATCAATAGCCTGTTCGACAGTCTCTCCTGGACGAAGGATGATTCCTGGGCGGCGATAACCAGATTCATCCTTAAATATCCATCTCAATTGCCGCCATCCTTTTCCCAATCCCAACTTCTTAGGAACGTCATGAAGCGAAAGTAGAATGCTATTGCATTCAAGTTCATGCCTGACTTCAGGTAACCGAATAGCTATGGTGTCAACAGGAAGTGAAAGTGACTCGACTGGCACATGTAATTTCAATTGGAGCAACGAGTTAATTATTGAAGGGTAGACTTTGTAATATGGTTTTGTTTCGTTAATCCAACGCATCTCGGTTTTTAAATGCTCCACTTCGGTTGACGCATCTACTCCTTGCTGTCCCATTACAGGAATCATTTTCGAGTAGAAATCACGTTCGTTTATATGGCGCGGTACGCTGCCGTTTTGGATTAACCACTCTCGTGTTGTTTGAAATATCCCGAATTTCACGCTTGCACCCCGTTCAAAAAGTCCCGCAGATCCTTGCCGTGTTCTTTTTCGATCGCATAAGGCAGCGCCAACTGCCGCGATTCGCGGGCGTACCGAGCGGCCTCGGTCGCCCACCCTGGATGCCACTTGCCCTTGTCGTCGCGCCAACCGCTGGCGCCGAGTTCGCCCGGCTGGTCGGCATCGTGCAGCGTGTAAACCGTCTTGTCCGCGAATAGCTCGAGCGCCCAGCGTGGTGGCTTCTCGCCTGCGCCATTGGCGTTCGTGACAGCGACGTGCCCGACGGCGATGTCGTCGAGCGAGTAGAAGGCGAGCAGATCGCTCGGGCCTTCCAACTTCCAGATGTGGGTGATGTGGGCGGCAGTTTCGCCGGCCAACTCTTCGACGGGACCGATCAAGCCTGGCTGACTGCCGAACGTCAGCTTGATCTTGACCTGTTCGACCTTTGGTTTGTCGCCGGCGACTTTCGTAAACTTCGGCAGCGTGCCGCCGCTGATGTTGTAGAGCGACCAGCCGACGGGCTTCGCGGTCTGCAATTGCTCGCCCCACACTGGCAAGGCGATCACGGTGTATTTGTCGCGATAGATGGCCAGGCGAGCGTGGCAGCGCCGCAGGGCCGCAGGCGTGACAGGCGGCTTGGTCAGGCACCACAGGCCGACCAGCATGTCGTTCCACGGTTGGAATTTCAGGTGCTCGGCTGGATCCGCAGACTTGCCTTTGCCGCCCAGTACATAGCTGCCGTTGGTGCTGATGCCGAGATAGTCGGCGACGCGCTTGAGCGTTTCGGCTTTCGGCCAGCCGGTGAACCAGTCGCCCAGCTTGAAGCCGTCGCCCAGGTCGCGGCCGCATTGGTTGCAGATAGCACCGCCGGTACGCTCAAAATCGGGAAAGACGCGGAAGCGATCATTGCCATCCTTGCATTTCGGGCAGGGACCATGCTGACCGGTCAGATAGTCAGGGTCGATGCCGTAAACGCTTTGAGCAATGGCACGCCAGCGCCCGATCGCCGCGCCCTTGACCAGGTCAAAAGAGAGCGGCGGCGAGTGCTGGGCGTGCGAGCTTCCGTTGCTGTGAGGCTTCCGGGCCATTTCGGCGTTCCGTGCGAGAATCTAGTTACAGCCATTGCCAATTTCTGTTCCGTCTTTGCTGACGAAGTCTTTCCAGTGCCGCCAACCTTGGGGACAGTGAAAGCCCCACTCGCGAACCCGTGGCCCGGTCACGAACAGCGTCCAAGCTGGCTGTTGTTCAACCAGTTCGATGCGATGACGATATGTGGCAGGTCGCAAGCGTATTGCGCCACGGCGATAAGTGCGTCGCCCGTGGTCGTCTTGTTCGACGTACTGACCGGCTAGAGTCAGCGAAAGCGACCACCAGGGATGGTCATGTAA
>JAEZGD010000323.1 GCA_023417165.1 Planctomycetota bacterium | reverse complement strand
ATTCGCTGGAAAACGCTGTCGACGAACGCTTCCGGCGTTTTGGCTTTCCTTGCCAGCTCGGTGAAATGGCTATCGTCCGAAAGCTGGCTAATGCGTTTGCCGACGACACCATTTTCGAGAATGGCCGCCTGCAAGACATTGGGTTCGACGTTGCGAATGGTGAGCGGATCGGGACGCGTCGCGCGCCAGCCGAACGCTTCCAGCACATCGGTCACGTTCTGTGTCGCAGGTAATGCCAGGCTAGGACGATCGCGCTCGTTCGAGAGCGAGGCAAACTGCCACGAACGAGTCACCGGGCCGAGGTTGATCGACTGCGTCCAACTGCGCGCACCATCGACGTCAATGTTCTGATCTTCGACGCGGAACGGCTTACCAGACGCATAAAACAACGAATCGACCACTTGCTCGGCGGTTAAGCGGCGGCGCGGCATGCCGGCCAAGAGCTTCGCGCGGTCGCGATCGGTGCTGGCGGCGACATCGATCTGCCGCTGATACGTGTGCGAGTTGAGAATGTAGCGCGCGAGCTTCTTGGTGTCATAGCTGCTATAGCTACTAAATCCCCGGGCCAGCATGTCCAGCAATTCAGGATGTGTCGGATTGGCATGTTCCCAATCATCGACCGGCTCGACGATGCCGCGGCCGATCAGTCGCGCCCAAATGCGATTGACCAGCACTTGTGAAAATCGCTGGTTATTGGGCGAAGTAATGAGTGCGGCCAGTTGCAGACGCTGATCGTTTTTGTCCGACAGTAGATTGCTCGCGCTGTCGCTGCTGATGAGCTTTTCGAACGGCCACTCGGCCGGAATCTTCTCACCAGGCTTCAGCGTGATCTTGATCATCAGCGACTGGAGCGCGGCGGGATCGCCAGGCACGGTGCTGGTTTTGGGAAGCTGTTCTGGCCCGCGTTTGAGCATCGCCGCCAGGCTGAACAACTGCTTCTGCGTGAAGTCGTGATACGGCGCGTCGTGGCAGCGAGCGCATTTCATTTCCATGCCCAAAAACGCCTGGGCGATGACCTGAGCCTTGGCGGCCATCGGCGCGTCGTTCTGGCTGGCCATGCTGAAGCCGGCCGGGCCGCCGCCGCGCAAGCTGCCTTCCATCATGATCAGCTCGGTGGCGAACCGATCGAGCGGTTTATTGTCTTCGAGCGATTCGTGAATCCACCAGCGGAACGGGCCCGTGTTGTTGAGCGTGGGATTGATGATGTTGGGATTCTCGGCCAACACGTCTTGCCAATAGCTGGTCCAGTGATCGGCCCAGCCCGGATGCTTCAACAGTTCATCGATGACAAGGGAGCGGCGTTTGTCTTCCGGCCAGCGGAAGAAATCCTCGACGAGCCGATCAGGCGGATGAATGCCGATGGTGTCGAGCGACACGCGGCGCAGGAAGGTCCAATCATCGACGAGCGGCAGCGGCTCGATCTTCGCCTCGGCCAGCTTGGCGTTGATATAGTCGTCGATTTCGTTGTGGCGATGCGAGGGGGACTTGGGCGGAGGCGTAGGAGCTTTCTGCCAAGACTCATCGTTGCGACGCCATTTGTCGTGACGTGATTCCCAAGCTTCGACGTACTTTTCGCTGGCTTTTTCGCGGCGCGATTGATTGAGCTTGCCGTTATTTTCGTGCCACCAGGCTTTGTATTCTTCCCAGTAGCGCACGCCTTGGGCGCTTCGGAATTCATCCCAGAGAGTCTGACTACCAGACATGAGGTTCAGATAGGCTGGGAATGAGTCGTGGGGATTGTGTGCCACTAGCACGCGTACCGTAGTGGTGCCCAAAGCGCGCTGCGCAGCATCGGGTTTGGGAACCACGGCCACCACGGTCTCGCCGAGCTCTGGCCTGCGCCCACGCCCGCCGCAGCGAATTTCCATCGTCAGGCGTTGGGGCTTACCAGTGCCGCGGAACTCGACAAGCGTTTCTTGATCGCCTGCCTGCAAGGGATGAATGCCAGGCACGATCTGCGTACCGACCGGATAAACGGGGCCGTGGCCGTCGCCGCTGCGCGTGAAGAACGGATTCTCGGCGACCAACTTGTCGTCGATAAAGAGGCGCATGCCATCGCGCGAACGCACCAGTAGTTGCAGGTCTTCCTCGGGCAATGTCACATAGCCGCTGACCCGCAGCGCAAACGGATTGGTGCGGTCTTCGCGCACGCCTTGGGCGTTGTACTTATGCGGCACTTCGAAGAAGGCGAGCTCTTCAGTGTAGTAGTGGTCGCTGGGCTCCGGCGTGGGATAGTTCCACGAGGTTTTGTCGGGAATGCCTTCAAAGACTTCGACCAGGAACTGACCGTCTCGCAGGAGCTTCTCGTCGGTGACATACGACTTGGGAGCAATCGCCTTGAAGCGCGCAGCGATGCGTTCGGCGCTGAGCGCGGTGCGATACAGGGCGAGCTCATCGATCTGGCCGTGGAACGTGTTGCCAGCGTTGCCCCCCATCGACGAGCCGAGCCAGACTTCGTCGTTATCGACTACCGGGCCTTCATCGGTCGGTCCGCCATAATCCCACACGCCTTCGTGCGGTTGGCCATCGATATAACCGCGGATCGACTTGGCATCGCCAAAGGTGTACGTCACCGCGATGTGGTGCCAACCATCACCCACCGCGAAGCCTTCCTTGGTGTTCCAGCGATGAAAGTCGTTCGACTCGCCAGGGCGATTGTCGGCGCTGCGAAACAGAAAGCTGAGGCACGCCTGGCCGCGCGCGCCGCTCAGCCGCAAGGCAAAGTTCTGGTTCTCGCGGGCGACGCCTTGGTTATTGGTGCGGCCTTTACCGATCACGTAAACCTGCTGCCCATCTCCGAGCTTGGTGCAGTTGACCCACGCTTCCAGGGTAATCGTATCGCCTTTATCGAAGTCGAGCGGGCTTTGCTCGCCAGGATCAGCGAACACCACGCGACCACCATCGCCTTGGAAGCTGACCGCGCGATTGGCTTCATCAAACAGCGGAAAGCGTTTGGGCTCGGGGCCGGGGACGTCGGTCTTCACCTGGCCGACGATTGTGCCCGTGGCGATTTGCTTGGTGGCCGAGCTTTGAGCGTGCGGGGCGAAAGCGGCTTCGCCAGCGGTATTAAAGTTCCAGTACAGCGCCGGTTGATCGGCCAGAATGATGTCGCCATAGGTCGCTGGCTGCGCGACGTCGGAATCGTTCTGCGCGAGCAGTCGAGCGGGAAGGGCCAGCACGATCACTGCCAGTGCGAGGCACCAGCAGTCCAAAGCCAGGCGAGGCATGCCAAGGACCTTTTGCGGCGAGGATAAGGAGGCGGGGGGAGCCCTTGATTATCCATAACGGCCCAGCGCGCCGCAAGTTCGATCCTAACCCCGCTGCGTGGTTGCCTTTACTAGCTCGAAGCGCGAGCGAGGTAAGATGTATGCGAATGCGACCACGTCGCCCTATGTGCCGCTCGAGAGAGAACCGTCGTGAATGGCCGCCGTTGTACTCATGGCGACCATCGAGTGCATGCGGAACTCTTCCCTCGCTCGCGCTTCGGGCTGGTAAGGATCGGACGAGTCGAGAACTCGCCGCCGCTACTTTACGCGGGTCATCTCAAACAGGTTCGTCGCTTGCGGGCCGAGAAAGCCTTCGAAGCGTTCGTACTTGCCGGTGGCCGGATCCAGAACCGGATCGCGCTGAGCTAGTTCAAAGTAAGCATAGGTCCACGGCATGGTCGTCGGCTGGCCGTTTTCACTCACTTCGACATCGATCGTGACCGCTTCGGTGGCGGTCTGACGCAGCTTGCTGCCGCGCTCGCCTTCGATCTCTTTCTTCATCGGCACGCCCGCCTTAGCGAGAGCGGCGGAAGTCTTTTCGATGTCGTCGAGTGCGGCGACGTTGTGGCTGTTGATGAGCGATGTGAAGTGGTTGACGTTATAACCATGCACCAGCACCCACGCGGCGTACTGGCTCTCGGCATTCACCGCTTCCACGACCGAACGCTCGACCAGCGGCCAAGGCAAATCGGTAAAGTGCGCCGCCACTTCGTGCAATAGCGCGCCGCGCCCCTCGGCCGATTCTTGTTCCAGTTGATACAACCGCGCGAGCGTCTCGACTTCGACCGCCGGGCGATGCTTGCGCGTGGCATTGGCGATGGCATGCCGCGTCGTTTCACTTAGCTTCCACGTTTGCAGTTCCGAGATGAAAATCTTCGGAAACTGCGGCAGTGGATGTTGAAAGTGCAGCGCGCTGAGGGCTTTGTCTTCGAAGTAATAGGCCCCGGCCGCGCGATAGTCGAGCGCTTCGAATATCCGCGAGATCGTGGCCATGCCCGCCAGCGGTTGCTGCGAAGCAAACGTCCGAAAGGCGATGTGGTCGTTATGAAACTGCGCCCCGGCGGCACTCACCACCTGTTCGTACTGGGTTACATATTCGACGCGCTGGCGATAATGGCCCCACAGCGTATCGAATAGCTGGGTAGCAAAACGCTGGCGCTCGGTGGTAACGGCAAGGGCTTGATGTGGACCGGTCGAGGTAGACATGGTGAATTCCTTCTATCGGTCATCTTCGTCATTTTAGCCGCGAAGTCCAGCACGCTAGGCCGATTCGCTTGCTCGGCTGCGCGGCGTGCGTAAGATTGCAGAAGACGCCGACGGACTGTGCTGCAATTCGTAGTCCACGTGCTGTGCAAAAATCACTCAGCCGTGACGCAATCGATCGACGCTGTTCAGAACCGTTGGCCTTAGCAACCTCAAGCTGTGCCGCTCAGCAACGAAGGAGAGTCGTTCGCCACCTGAAAACTTTTCTGGCTCTTGTTTCTCTTCTCTTGCCTGACGACGCGCGGCTTCGCGTGCTATCGGTCACGATGGCGCGAGGGTTCTCTTTGCCTAGGAGCCGATCATGTCACCACCAGAAACGCTCGCCCGTGCGCCCCAGATTCGCACCACGCTGCCCGGTCCCAAGGCCGCGGCCCTGATTGCTAGCGACGAGCGCTATACGTCGCCGTCGTACACGCGCGTCTATCCGCTCGCGGTCGCGCGCGGCGAAGGCTGCGTAATCGAAGACGTCGACGGCAACCTGTTTCTCGACTTTACCGCAGGCATTGCCGTCACCGCCACAGGCCATTGCCATCCGCGTGTGGTAGCCGCGATTCAGCAGCAGGCCGAGAAGCTGCTGCATATGTCGGGCACCGATTTTTACTATGGGCCGCAGCGCGACTTGGCGAAGAAGCTGGCCGAGATCGCGCCAGGCGACGGGCCGAAACGCGTGTTCTTTACCAATAGCGGTGCCGAGTCGGTCGAAGCGGCATTCAAGCTCGCGCGTTTTCACACCAGGCGGCAGCAGATGATCGCGTTTCGCGGCGCATTTCATGGTCGCACGATGGGTGCGCTGTCGCTGACCGGCAGCAAGGCCACGCAGCGTCGCGGGTTTCAGCCGCTCGTGCCCGAAGTGACGCATATCAGCTACGACATGGAAGGCGTGCGCATGCTGGAGAAGTTGTTCAAGTCGGTGGTGCCACCGGACGAAGTCGCCGCGATCATCGTCGAGCCGATCCAAGGCGAGGGCGGCTATCTGGTCCCGCCGCCGGAGTTTCATCCCACGCTCAAACGCATCGCCGAGCAGCACGGCATCCTGTACATCGCCGATGAAGTGCAATCCGGCATGGGACGCACGGGGCGCATGTTTGCCGTCGAACACTGGGGCATTGAGCCCGATATTGTCTGCCTGGCGAAAGGCCTGGCGAGTGGCATGCCGCTCGGCGCGATTGTCGCCAAACAGGAAATCATGGACTGGCCGCCTGGGTCGCATGCCAGCACGTTCGGCGGCAATCCGGTCTCCTGCGTAGCGGCGCTCGAAACGATCGCGCTGTTGGAAGAGTCGCTGATCGGCAATGCTGCGCAAGTCGGCGAGCACTTGCTCGCGCGGCTGCGCGAACTCCATCAGCAGTTTGAGCAGGCGATCGTCGATGTGCGCGGTAAGGGGCTGATGGTCGGCGTTGAACTCACCTCGGCCAGGCTGCGCGACGAAGTGATTCAAGCCTGCTTCCAGCGCGGCCTGCTCCTGCTAGGCTGCGGCGAATCAACCTTGCGCTTTTGCCCGCCGCTGGTAGTCACCGCGGAGGAGTGTGATACCGCCGTAGAGATTCTGACGGGCGTACTGGAATCGTAGGGTGTGGCGGGAAATGCTGAATGTCGAAATCCAAATGCCGAACGAATGACGAATGACTAGGCACGAATGACCAATGGCAAACCACCAATGACCAAGGACCTTCTAAAACGTTTGGGTTTAAACGACGCGACACTGTCCGGCGCGTTCGCCGAGGATTGGCTTGCGCCGGGCGGGGCGACGATTGAGTCTCGCAATCCCGCGAGTGGCGAAGTACTGGGCCGTGTGGCGACCGCTTCGCGCGCCGATTATGAACGTGTGATCGAGGCGGCGCAGCAATCGTTCTTGGCCTGGCGTACGGTGCCGCCGCCAGCTCGCGGCTAACTGGTGCGTCAGATTGGCCTGCACCTGCGCGAGCATCAACGCGACCTGGGCATGCTGGTTACGCTCGAAGCGGGCAAGATCGTCAGCGAAGGGGCGGGGGAGGTGCAGGAGATGATCGACATGGCCGACTTTGCGGTCGGTCTGTCGCGGCAGTTATATGGTCTGACCATCGCCAGCGAACGCCCGTCGCATCGGTTGTTCGAGCAATGGCATCCGCTCGGGCCGGTCGGTGTGATCACTGCTTTCAACTTTCCCGTCGCCGTCTGGGCGTGGAACGCGCTGCTGGCGGCCGTCTGTGGCGATAGCGTGATTTGGAAGCCGAGTCACACTACGCCGTTGACTGCCATCGCTGTGCAGCGCTTGGTGAGCGATGTGTGTCGCGAGCTGAACCTGCCGCAGGTCTTTCATTTGTGCTTGACGGCTGACAAGAGCGGCGGCGAGTGGTTGGCCGACGACGAGCGCGTGCCGCTGGTCTCGGCGACTGGCAGTTGCGCAATGGGGCGCGCCGTCGGGCAGCGTGTGGCGGCGCGGCTGGGACGTTCGTTGCTAGAACTCGGCGGCAACAATGCGGTGATTGTCACCGAAACGGCCGATCAGGATCTGACGCTGCGCGGCGTCGTCTTTGCCGCGGTGGGCACTGCTGGTCAGCGGTGCACTAGCTTGCGCCGGTTGATCGTGCATGAGTCGATTGCCGAAGCGTTCATCGCCAAGCTCGTCGCCGCGTATCGTAGCGTGAAGATCGGCGATCCGTGGGAAGGCGATGTGCTGATGGGACCGCTCATCTCGGCCGCGGCGGTCGAGCAGATGCAGCACGCGTTGCGTACTGCGGAAGCGCAGGGCGGCGAGATTGTCTGCGGTGGCCAGCCGATTGATCGCCCTGGGCATTTTGTCGAGCCGGCCATCGTGCGCGCGAATCCCAGCATGGCGATTGTGAGCGAAGAGACCTTCGCACCGATCCTGTATGTGCTGACGTATCGCACGCTCGACGAAGCGATCGCTTGGCAGAATGCGGTGCCGCAAGGCTTGTCCTCGGCGATCTTTACCGATCGCCTGCGCGAGGCGGAGAGGTTTCTGTCGCCGGCTGGCAGCGACTGCGGCATCGCCAATGTCAACATCGGCACCAGCGGCGCCGAGATCGGCGGCGCCTTCGGTGGTGAGAAGCAAACCGGCGGCGGCCGCGAATCGGGGAGCGACGCTTGGAAAGCGTACATGCGTCGCCAAACTTGCACGATCAACTACGGCGACACCTTGCCACTCGCGCAAGGCGTGAAGTTTGATGTCGCGCCGTAGGACGAAGCCATGCTTCGACGGACTTACAGCAGATCTTCTAGCTCGGCGGTCATTTGCTCAAACTGTTGCATGGCGGCATTGACGGGAGCGGGCTCTTGCATGTCGACGCCAGCGTCGCGCAACAGGTCCAGCGGGAACTTCGAACAGCCGCCCTTCAAGAAGCCGAGATAGGCCTCGAGTTCCTGCTTGCCGCCGTTTAAGACGCGGCGGCTGAGCGCGATCGCGGCCGACAAGCCGGTGGCGTACTTATAAACATAGAACGCGCGATAAAAGTGCGGAATGCGGAAGCATTCCAGGTCCAGTTCGTTATCAACGATGAAGTCGGGACCGAAGTAGTCGTTGAGCAGCTTGCGATACGTTTCCTTGATCGCTTGCACGGTGAGCGGCTCGCCCGACTCGGCCAAGGCGTGCGAAAGCTTCTCGAACTCGGCGAACATGGTTTGCCGCACAATCGTGCTGCGAATGCTGTCGAGTTCTTTGTTGAGGAGGAATGCGCGCTCGGCCTTGGTCTTGGCGCGGTCGAGCAGGTACTTGGTCAGCAGTTGCTCGTTGAAGGTGCTGGCAACTTCCGCCACGAAGATCGTGTAGTTGTAGTAGGTAAACGGCTGCTGCTTCTTCGAGAAGAAGGTATGCATCGAATGCCCTGCTTCGTGCGCCAGCGTGAAGACATCGTTGAGGACTTCGGGCTTGTAGTTCATCAAGATGTACGGTTCGCCATCGTAGCTGCCGCAGCTGAACGCGCCGCTCTGCTTGCCCTTGTTGGGATAGCGGTCGCACCAGCGCTTTTCAAAGCCGGCGGCCAGCGCTGAGGTGTATTCGCTGCCGAGCGGTTCGAGTGCTTCGAGAATCTGCTTCACTGCCTTGTTCCAAGGCGTTTTCTTCTCGAGGTCGGCGATGATCGGCACATAGGTGTCGTAGTGGTGAATGTCCTTGAGCTTCATCTTCTTGCGACGCAGCTCATAGAAGCGATGCACCGCCGGCAGGCCCTGCCGCACTGACGCGATGAGGTTGTCGTAGACGCTGACGGGGACGTTGTCCTCGAAGAGCGACGATTCCAGCGCGCTGGCGTGGTTGCGCGCCTTGGCGTAGTAAATATCGCGTTGTACCGAGCCGTGATACGTGGCGGCCAGCGTGTTTTCATGCCCGGCGATGACGCTGTAGTACTGGCGGAAGGCCTTTTCGCGGACCTTGCGGCTCGGCGAATGCAAGAGCTGTATGAACGTGGCGTTCGAGAGTTCGATCTCCTCGCCGTTCTCGTCTTTGACGTTGCCGAATTTCAGATCGGCATCAAGCAGTTGGCGAAACGCCTTGCCGGCGGCCGACGCCATCTCGCCTTGCATCGCCAGCAATCGTTCTTCTTTATCGCTAAGCGTGTGCCGCTTGTAACGCAAGATGCGTTCCAGCATCAGCTTAAAGGGCGCGAGTTCCTTGGCACTCAGGAACTTTTGCATGGTGGCGTCGGGAATCGCCATGATCTCGGGGCGAATGTAGCTGGCCGCCTGCGCTGCATTGGTGGCCAGGTGTTGAAAACGCCCTTGCATGCGCTGAAAGGTGCTGTCGCCTTGATCTTCAGTGGTCTTAAGGAAAGCGTATGTGCCCAAGCGCTCGCCGAGGCGTTCGAACTTTTCGTCGAACTGCAGGCATTCGGCCAGCACTTTCGCGCTCTCGCCCAGGCGGCCACGGAAGGTTTCGTAGGTGGCGATTTGCCCTTCTAGCTTATGAAAGTCTTTCTCCCACGCCGCGTCGCTCTTGTAGAGACTGTCGAGGTCCCAGGTGTCTTCGACTTTGACTTTGCTGCGCGGCGGAAGTGTTTTGACTTTGGACATAGGAGGTGCAAAGCAGGCGCGTGGCCTGAGCGTTAAAGGGCTGGTGTGAAAGCGGGAATTGTAGCATTTCCACCGCGCTGCGAGACGACCACTTCCCTGCGAACCAATTGCTCGACACGAATTGGGGGGCGTAATGCGAACTCTCCTCCGCTCCCAGAGCTCTTTTGCGACCGTCTGCATAAGGACGTTTGGTGTATGACCGCCGCGCCATGAAATACGACTGTCTGTCTTGGCGTGGGCGTGCGGGGGCATGCTCCTCATGCGCCGATCAAAGAACTAGCGACGCTTGAGCGTGGCGACCGGCTCGATGAAGTGACGCTCGTCAAGGCGTTGCGCGCCGCAGGCGATGCTTCAGTCGATACGCAAGAACTTTCCTGGCAAGCGCTGGCGCATTTCGTCGCGGAGACGCACTTTGTCCACGTCTGGAATTTGGCGACCAACATGCGTTTCACGCTGGGTTTGCCAACGAACGACTATCTCGAGGTGGTCCAACTATTCGTCGCCGAGCATCCGTTCCGGGAGTATTTGGAAATGGCCTCGCGGAGTCGTAACGTTATGAGCAGAAGTTTGGCTGGCATCCAGCGATTCTCCTGCCATTAAC
>JAEZGD010000221.1 GCA_023417165.1 Planctomycetota bacterium | reverse complement strand
GCATCAGTTGGTGCGAAACGCCTAGCTGATCCAAGATCCTGGCGACTACGAAGTCGATCAGATCTTGCAGCGAAGCGACACCGTGGTACCAGCCTGGCATCGCGGGCAGCACGACCGCGCCGACCTGCGCTGCCTTGGCCATGTTTTCGAGTTGGACGACCGAGAGCGGTGTTTCGCGCGGCACCAACACCAGCTTGCGTCGCTCTTTCAAATGCACATCGGCCGCGCGATGAATCAGGTTATCGCCGGTACCGTGGACCACGCCAGCGAGCGTGCTGCCGCTACAAGGACAAATCACCATGCAACTCGTTAGCGACGATCCGCTGGCGATCGGCGTCATGAAGTCGGCATGATGATGATAGGTCACGCGCCCCAGCGGTGCGTACTGGTGCAACTGGCGCACAGCCGCCAAGCGCGGATCGCTCGGTGCGTCAGCGACGTTCAGCTTCAAACTTTCCAACTGAAACGCTTCCAAGCTCACATCCAGATTCAGTTCTTGCTTGAGCACCACTTTGCCGCTGGGACTGATCGTCAAATGCACGTCCCTGCCTGCGCACAGCAGCACTTCGAGCAACCGTGTGGCGTACACGGCTCCGCTGGCTCCAGTGATGGCGACGACAAGAGGGGGCATGGGGCAGTTGGCAGTGGTTAGTAGTTAGTGGGCAGTGAAGAGAAGGCAGAAAGAAGTGACCGTGAATCCGTATATATCGCCAAGGTGCTGTGAATCGTGTCGTGCTGCATTGCTCTTCACACTGCCCACTGCCCACTCATCACTGCTTCACTCCGACGTACAGCGTGGCGATGCCGAAGGTGAGCGGATAGAACTTCACGTCCTTCAGGCCGACGGCGGTCATCCGCTGGACGAGTTGTTCGTACTGTGGGAACTGGCCGACGCTTTGCGGCAGGTAGTTGTAGGCGTCGCGATCGTTACGCGCCAGCAGTTGGCCGATCCGCGGCAGCACATAGCGGAAGTACAGCCCATAACCCAGCTTGAAGGGTTGATAGCGGGGCGTTGTGAACTCCAGTACCGCCACCTTGCCGCCCGGCCGGGCGACGCGGGCCATCTCGCGCAAGCCTTGGTCGGTGTCTGCGACATTCCGCAATCCGAACGCGACCGAGACGATCTGAAATTCGTTGTCGGGAAAGGGTAATTGCTGGGTATCTGCTTCGACGAAAGAAAGATTGGCGAGCTGCGCCTTGTCCTTCTTTTGATCGGCGATGTCGAGCATCGGACGGCAAAAGTCGGCACCCACGACGCGGACCTGGCCGCGGGTGTACCGCTGAAAGGCAATCGCCAGGTCGCCGGTGCCGGTGCACAGGTCAAGGATCGGATCGCTGCCGCTAGGAGCCAGTTTGCGGACCGTCCACCACCGCCAATAGCGGTCAATGTTCATCGACAGCAGGTGGTTCATGCGGTCGTATTTCGGCGCGATTTGCCCGAACATTTCCCGCACGCGCGTGTCTGATTTGTCGACCACTGTGGACATGTAAAAATCCTAACTTGCAGCGCTAGCAAGGCTGCCAACGTCGCCAGGGCCAAGCGATCGATCACCATCCAACCACGCCGCCAGCCGCTTGCTGGACTGGGGTGGCGGGATTTCGATCACGCCGGAGCGACGAATTGCTCTGACACCCAAAACCGCAACTAGCTACAATACCTTAACTGACGTTTTCGCGTCAGATGCCAACCACCACTTCGAGGCGAGCAGGCTGCCCCTCGTCCTACCCGTGATCACCTCTGCGATCGACGATTGCTCGCCGGAAACCCAGCGAGATCTATCTGCCAGCGTCTACGATGCGGCCACCTTCAGCGTCATGGTCGGGATGGGCGAAACCTACATCGCCCCGTTCGCGGTCGCGCTCGGGACCGGCGGCATTTCGACCGGCCTGTTGACCACGCTGCCGATTTTTGCGGGCTCGATCCTGCAACTTGTCACGCCGCGGATGGTCCGCCGCTGGGGTTCGCATCGCAGTTGGGTCGTGGCGTGCGCGGCCTCGCAAGCGATCGCGCTACTGCTGCTGCCGCTCGCGATCCTCGCAGGCGGTTGGTCGGCGGCGCTCGTTTACCTGGCGGCCACCATTTATTGGGCCTCCGGTCAGGCGAGTAACCCGGCGTGGAACACCTGGATCGAAGACGTCGTCCCGGTGAGCGTCCGCACCCGCTTCTTCGCGCGACGCAGTCGCATCAGCCAGGTGTGCTTGCTCTCAGGTTTCGTCGTCGCGGGCCTCGCGCTCGAATTCAGTCGCTCGCAAACCAGCGCCGCTTCGGTGAACTGGACGATGCTGACCTTCGCGGCGTTATTCTTGGTCGCGGCCTTGTGTCGCTATACCTCCGCCCGGTTTTAGGCGGCGCATAGCGAACCCAATCGCGGCAAGTTGATCGATCAGCACATTAGCCTGGCGCAGTGGAGCCGGCGCATGCAACAGCACTCCGGCGCGAAGCTGCTGCTGTTTTTGTTTGTGATGCAAGCGTCGGTCTATATCTCGGGCCCATACTTCACGCCATACATGCTGCGCGAACTGCAGCTGTCGTACTTTCAATACATGATGCTGGTGAGCGTCTGCTTAATCGGCAAAGCGGTGGCGTTGCCGTTTTGGGGTCGCTTTGCGCATCACCATGGTGCACCGAAGTTGCTGTGGGTCGGCGCGCTGTCGATCTTGCCGCTCTCGGCGCTGTGGATGTTTTCGACCAACTTTGGCTGGTTGATGGCGATTCAATTAGCGTCGGGCCTCACCTGGGCGGCGTTTGAACTGGCGATTGTGCTGATGTTCTTCGAAGCGATTCCGCGCCACGAACGAACCAGCCTGGTGACGCTCTATAATCTCAGTAACTCGGCCGCGATGGTCTGTGGCACGTTCGCCGGTGCGATCGTGCTGCGTTACTTCGCCGAATCGCTGGCAGGCTACACGCTGATCTTTGGTTTGTCGTCGCTGTCGCGTGTGTTTGCGGTGCTGTTGCTGTTCCGCTTATCGATGCGTGCCGGCTCGGTGCCGCATGTTGTGGAAGGCGCGCTCTCGCTGCATCCCGGCACGCACAACATGGACAAGCCAATCCTGCCGACGATTCCCGAAACGCCTGAGGTCGCCGAGGCGTCGGTCATTATGCGCGCCAAACCTGCTACCACCGAGCCGCTCGTCCCCGCGCCCGCTCCGATCACGCCGCACGCTGCGTAAGTCAGCGACTGCCATCTCAGCCGCACAAAATAGCGTGATCTCCACTGTACGAGCAGCTACAATCCGAGGGACGCGAAATGCCTCCCTATCGGATCGTGGAGAATCGGATGTTCCAGAACCTTGTGACCGCCCAGGCGAGGTTGGCGCTATTCCTGCTGCTGTTAGCGTGCGTTCCCATCCTGTGGTCGTCGCGCGCGGCTGCGGCCGAGAAGCCGAACGTCTTACTCATCTTCGTCGATGATTTGGGCGCGGTCGATCTCGGCTGCTACGGCTCCGATTTGTATCGCACGCCGAACCTTGACCGCCTCGCGGCGCAAGGGCAACGCTTCACGCGCGCCTATGCATCGGCTCCGGTCTGCTCGCCGACCCGCGGCGCCTTACTGACCGGCAAAGCGCCGGCGCGCACGCACTTGACCGACTTCATGAAGGGCCACATAAAACCTTATGCGAAGCTGACGGTGCCCGATTGGCAGATGGGCCTGCTCGCGACCGAGCGCACCATCGGCCATGCCATGAAGGATCAAGGCTATGCGACGGCGTGGCTCGGCAAGTGGCACGTCGGCGGTGGCGCGCAAAACTTCGGCTTTGATGCCGGCAATCAGCGATGGGAACACAACAAGAAGGACGATCCGGCCGACGTCAAAGGCGCGTTCACGCTCAACGCCGAAGCGCAGCGGTTCATCGAAGCGAATTCCGGCAAGCCGTTTTTCGTCACGCTCTCGCACTACTCGCCGCATGGGCCGATCCGCTTTCAGCCGGAAGTCCGCGACGCCTATCAAAAGATCATCGACGCCAAACAGCCGCGTCAGACCAACGCAGGCTACGCCGCGATGATCGAATCGCTCGACACCAGCGTGGGCCAGATGTTGGAATGGCTTGATAAGAAGGGCTTGGCGGAGAAGACGCTCGTGATCTTCACGTCCGACAACGGCGGCGCGACGAGCTTTACGAACAATGCGCCGCTGCGCGCTGGGAAGGGAACGCTGTATGAAGGCGGTATCCGCGTCCCGCTGATCGCTCGCTGGCCCGGTCACATCCCCGCTGGCGGCGACAACGCCACGATGATTGAAAGCATCGACCTGCTGCCGACGCTCGTCACGCTGGCCGGTGGAAAACCGCCTGCAGGCATCGATGGTCTGGATCTCTCGGCGGTATTCAACAGCGGCCGCGCGGTCGACCGCGGCGCGCTGTACTGGCACTATCCGCATTACCACGCCGGTCGGCCGAGCGGCGCTATCCGCCAAGGTGATTGGAAGCTGATCGAGTTCTTTGAAACCGGCAAGACCGAGTTGTACAACCTCGCCAAAGATCCTTCTGAGCAGCACGATCTGGCAGCTACCAACTCCCAGAAAGCGACCGAGATGCTGGCCGACCTCAAAGCGTGGCGCACACGCGTCGGCGCTCAGATGATGACGGCCAACCCCAACTACGATCCCGCGCGCGAGAACGAAGGTCCGCCGAAGAAGCCGAAGGCCGAAAAGCCACCAAAGGCCCCCAAGCCCAATAAAGAGAAGGCCTCGTCGAAAGCTGATAAGGAGTAACGCTGCCGCGTGTACGCGAAGTTCATCGCGTGAGGGACTATTTCGCAATCCACTCCGCTGGACGGGCAATCCGGCACACAACTTGCCCTGATATTCACAGACCGAATTGTCAGGTACGCAGGTTCGCGCGAGTTCAAGGAGTGCGTCGTGTCTTTGCCAAAGACTCAGCAAGTTTTGGGGCTTGTGGGCTGGCTATTGGTGAGCTTCGCGGCCGCCGCCATTGGCAGCGCTGCGTCCATCCAGGCAGGTGACTTTTACGCGCAGCTTGTTCGCCCCGAGGGGGCGCCGCCAGCGAGCGTCTTTGGTCCGGTCTGGACCGTGCTGTATGCACTGATGGGGATCGCCGCCTGGTTGGTATGGCGCATCGATGGGTTTCGCGGCGCACGCACTGCTTTAACATTGTTCTTGGTGCAACTGGCCGTCAATGCGCTGTGGAGTTGGCTCTTCTTCGCCTGGCACTTGGGGGCGTTATCGTTCGTCGACATTGTGCTACTCTGGGCGTTGATCGTCGCCACCATGATCGCCTTCTGGCGCATCAGCCCACTCGCAGGCGTGCTGCTCATTCCTTACCTGCTGTGGGTCAGCTTCGCGTCTGTGCTTAACTACTATATGTGGCAGCTCAATCCGCAGATCTTGAGATAGCGAAGCGGGCGTGGGCGAATTCGTTTCAGTCGCTTTTCATGCAGCAAGAAGCGTGACAACGTAGCGCAAGCCCAGCTACAATTCACCTGATGCGAATCCACTCCACTGCCTGCGCGTGAGGGCCGTCCATTTCCGGCTGACAACGCGATCGGTAGAAATTTCCTATCAACAAGTTCGGCAGCCAGGAAGACATGCAACCGCCGATCTACCAGTGTATGACGAAGGGGAGCGATCAGGAATCGGGCTCGCCGCGGCGTTCGGCCAATTGGGTCGTCTCTCGCCGCGGCCAATTCAAGGTCTATCAAGACCGCGTCGAACTTGGCAATTGGAGCATCCCCTTCGATCAGATCGAGAGAGCCACGGAATATCGGATACCGTACTTGCCTTTTATCAGAGCGAGCGTGCTGGAACTTCAGGCCGATGGCAAAACCTACCAGTTCGGATTCAATCCTTGGGCGAGGCCTGTGAAGTACTTTCCGATTCCTGTCGAGCAGCGGAACGCCAGCATGCGGTACTCGGCGTTTAGCATGATCGTTCGCGTGGTTCTACTATTGTATTTGGGCTACATACTCTGGGACTGGCTGAGATAAGGCGGCATCGCAACCCGTTCGAGCGTGCGCGATACTCGGCCAAACTTCTGCGTGCATTCTCTTCGTTGGCAGTTCGCGTTCCAGCGATAAACTTCGCCTTTCGGCAGCAATGAGGTGTTTGCATGAACTCTGCGGATGACCTGGAAATCTTCGTTCGCGATTGTTCGCTTGCCGAGATCCAGGCGTGGCTGTCAACGATCTTCGGAGTCGTATCGGAGTACGAAGAGGCGGGTCACAGTCTGATTTGTCAAACTCGTGATGTCCGCTTTGTCATCACTCCCGGCATTGAGAATGGTCCGTATACCAGTATCTGGTTTGCCAAGTCAGGCACCGCATGGCGTAGCGATGCGGACCTCGCTCGACAAGCAGCACGACAGCTTGGCGTCACGGTGCGCTGTGAACCAGGTAAGGAGTATCCCGAAATCCATCCGTGCTCGCCTGTGATGCTTGAAATCAGCAATGGGACGGAACGGCTTGTGACGTGGGAAGGGGCCTAACGAGAGTGAGTCTCCGC
>JAEZGD010000200.1 GCA_023417165.1 Planctomycetota bacterium | reverse complement strand
CCCCAAGCCAGGCTGGGGGTGTCGATTGCTTCGACAGCGCTGTCGATTGTTTCGACATGCCACGACGCCCAAAGGGGGAAGATCCAGCGAAAAATGCCTGCGAAAGTCGCCAAATGCGAACGGCGCGCCGTGTGCTACTTAGAATGGCGGTCGGCAGAAAGTGAAGGTGGGAAGCGGCGTCTTTAGGTAGGCCGCTCCGGAGCTTTCGCCGCCGTTTATCAAGGAATCTGGCATGCGTTCGCGCCGCACCTTTCTCACCGCTTCGCTCGCCGCTTTAACCGTGGCCAGCTTGTCCTCTTCCGCGTGGTCGGCCGACTCGGCCAAGTACGACCAGGTCGTCGCCAAGGCGATCGACTATTTGCGTTCCAAAGGTCGCGCGGCCGATGGCTCGTATTCGAAGCAGACTGGCATCGGTGTGACGGCGCTGGCCACCACCGCGCTGTTGCGGCATGGTCGCTCGCCTGACGACCCGCTCGTGGCCGAGAGCTTGAAGTATCTGGCTGCGAACGTGCAAGCCGATGGCGGCATCTATGCGCCCAAGAGCGAGTTTCAAAACTATGAAACGTGCGTCGCGCTGATGTGCTTCGTCGAAGCCAACAAAGACGGTCGCTATCAAAAGATTGTCGACGGCGCGAACAAGTACCTGCGCGGCCTGCAAGCGACGGAAGACAAAGGCGTCGGCAAGGAAGACGTTAGCTATGGCGGCGCCGGCTACGGCGGCAAGCGGCGTCCCGATCTGTCGAACACCGCGTTCCTCGTGGAAGCGTTGAAATCGGCCGGCGCCGAAGCCGACGATCAAGCGCTGCAACAGGCGCTAATCTTCGTCTCGCGCTGCCAGAATCTGGAAAGCGAGCACAACACGTCGCCGCTGGCGACCAAGGTGAACGACGGCGGCTTCTACTACACCGTAGCTGGCGGCGGACAAGGGCCAGAGTCCGCCGACGGCCAGGGTCTGCGCAGCTATGGCACGATGACTTACGCCGGGCTAAAAAGCATGATCTATGCCGGCGTGGGTCCCGACGACAAGCGCGTGCAGGCTGCCCTGAAGTGGATACAGAAAAATTATGACCTGAAGACCAACCCCGGCCAGGGCGATAACGGGTTGTACTATTACTATCACACGTTTGCCAAAGCGCTCGACACACTCGATCAGAAGGAAATCACCGACGAAAGCGGCAAGAAGCACGACTGGCGCGCCGAACTGGTCGAGGCTTTGGCTCAGCAACAGCGCGAGGACGGTGCCTGGGTGAACAAGAACGGCCGCTTCCTCGAGAGCGACGCCAACCTGGTCACCGCGTACGCCTTGCTCGCGCTTAGCCACTGCCGCCCGCGCTAATAGACTCTTCCGCCCGTACGAGATTCTGACAGGTACTCTGATGACGCCTCCAACCGCCATGATGGACGAAACTTCCGCCTCCAGCGCCGCCGAACCGACCACGCCTGACGATCGTCGTCCGCAGATTGTCCGCAGCGAAGAATTGCTGCAAGGCATGCGCGAACTGTGGATCGAACACGGCGATGAGATGTACCGCCTTCGCCTCACCCGAGCCGGCAAGCTGTACCTGACGAAGTAGCCCCTGCCGTTACCAGGCCTCCGGATGCCGGGTGCCACTGGCGTCCCGCCAGTGCTAGGCGTTCCGCCGCGGCCTGACTCCATCACGGCGAACAACTTCATGCCTTTTCATTACGGCTGGAAGTGCCGAACACGTGCGACCCATTCATCGCAGCACTGATGTCACGCGAAGCCGCCAAGACGCTAAGTAGAGAAGAGAAGTAGAAGAATAGGGGCAACAGAACAAACTGCGAACAATCATTCGTCCTCTGCTCTCCCCCTTCTCTTGGCGGCTTGGCGTGACAATTCGCTCGAACTTTAACTCCGTCGTGAAGGCTAACGTCCGAAAACGAAGAGCGCGGATTCGCGTGATATTTCTTCCTTCGCGTTCTGCCACTCGCCTTCAAAATGGCAACTACTCGGCGTTGCTCTTCAGCGCCTGATCGATCTCGCGGCTGAAACTTAATACTTGTAGGCGACTAATACGCTCGACGATCTGCTCCTGCGTGGCGTCTTTGTCGATGGGCCACGGCAGGCCGAGCGACTTGGCGTCCTCTTCCGCCTGTTTCATGAATTGCTTTCTGGCTTGTTCCGGATCACCAGGCAGATCTGCGCTGTTGAAGGCAATCTTGCCTTGGCGATCGAGAACCATCACCGTCGGAAACTGACGGACCGCGAAGGCATCCACCGTGGCGCTGCTTTCGATGTCATCGCCTGCATCCAGGCCGGCGATCGTCTGCCACTCTTGCTGCTTGAGCAGTTTCTGAATCACGCTCATGTCGGTGCCGGCCGTATGAATGCTCAGGAAGACAATGTCTTCATCCTTGTACTTGTCGTGAAGCTGCTTCATCGCCGGAATCGAGTTGATACAAGGACCGCACCAAACGCCCCAGAAATCCAGCACGACCACCTTGCCGCGATAGTCGGCCAGCTTGCGTGCCTTGCCATCGGACCATGCGGCAATCTGCAACTCGGGCGCAGGCGTGCCGGCCTTGAGCGCTTTGGGTAGCGCTGCGCTGGCGGTGGCAGGGACATCGCGTGGCGGGCTGAGCTTCAGGACCACTGGCTCGCTATCGCCGTCCACTAGCGGCAACTTGGTGCTGGTGGACAATTTGCCAAAGCGTGCGAAGACCGGCACTATTTCCGTCGATAGATTTTTCAACGTGCAGAATCCTTCCGCATCGGTACGCGCGATCTGCGTGCGTGCCGCATAACTGCCCGTCGGTTCGACGATCGCCCCCGCCAGCGGCTTTCCGTCAGGATCGACGACGCGCACACGCACAAAACCGCCAGGCGATAGTTTGATCTCGCCCACGTCGACTGACGACGACTTGGCAAAATCGACCGCGCGCGGTTCAGTATCGATGCCACCAAAGCCATCTTTGGTGACTACCAGCGAGATGCGAGCCTCCGCAGGGGTTGGCGCGATGGCCAGTTGAAAGGCGCCATACGCTTGCGAAACCGCGGACCACGATGTCGCGGCGCTTCCCTGGCCAGCATGCATCGCCACCATCACTTCCGCCCCGGCGATTGGTTCGCCTTGCGAATTGGTAACGCGGCCGACGATCTGCTTTTTCTCTGGCCCGGCAGCAGCTTTCATTTCGACGATCAGTGTTACCGCGCGATCTTTGAGCGTCGCCTGCAGGCCATGCAACTTGGCCGTGCGTCCGTCTTCATCACGCAGTTCGATCGCACCATCGGAGAGCGATCGCAGTTCGCTGACATGGTCGGTGCGAAATCCCTTGGTGACCTGCAACTTCATATCGCCGGGCGCCGTTAGGACGCGTCCTTCATCGCCGCAGTGAATGATGAACTCACCTGCGCCGTCGCTCGGCATGGTCACGACGCAGCGACCGTCATCGGCAACCTCGCCGAAGGTGCTAAACGGCGCACCTTCGCGCTGCTGGCTGAGAATGAGCACCGTTCTGCTGCGAGGCGCAGCGGCTGGAAGGTGCACAACTACCGGCCAGGGCGTGCCTCGGCGAACCTGGTAATCCTTTTGGAAAGCCGGTTGCTCAGGCGTGGTGGCAAACTGCTCTAACGGATTCGCCTGGACAGGCAAATAGCCTGCGGGAAGCACCAGATTCCATTCCCAAGCATGACCGAGGGGCAACAGCAGCGAGTAGCGGCCCTTCGCATCCGTCGCAGCGCTGCGAACCCGGTTGTCCGTCTGGCGCTCGCTCTCGATCAGCACTTGCACCACGGCCCCCGGGACAGGACGATTCGTCCCCTCTTCGGTCACCACGCCTTCCATTCGATAGTTCATGCTGTGCGACTCTTGCCCCCGAGCCGTCGCCCCGGCCATCGCCAATAGAACCATCGCGCACAGAAACGACTGGCGTGAAGATGCGTGCATGTCAGTACTCCGCTGCTGTGGGATACCCGTCCGAGGAACACATTTGGTAATGCACCTAAGGATGTCTCCGACCAGGGCTAAATCTTCTGCCGCGGCGGATATTTTTGCGCGGTTTCATGACGGTGCGAACCTGCGAAGGGCGCCGACCATGAGTGGCGGGCTTCATGCGCTAGAGATGTCACGCGAAGCCGCCAAGACGCCAAGCAAAGAAGAGAAATACTAGTCATTGAGAGCAATCGAACGAACTGCGAAAGCATCCTTCCTCCATTCCTCTCCTCTTCGCGCCTTGGCGGCTTCGCGTGACACTTCCTTCGGAACTCCCTCGGACTTCCACTCCGTCGAGAAGGTAACGTTCCACCAGGAAGCACGCGGATTCAGAAGACTGACGTCCCCCGCTTGGGATGTGGCATGCCACTTGTCGAGGCGCCCCCGATGCGCTAATGTAAGTCTGTTCACTTGCGCTGGCGCGCGCGATGCGCTAGCGTGAGCGCTCGCGACTTCTTTTTGCCCAGGAACATGGCATGGCCGACCTGTTTAATACCATTCATCACCGCGACTGCATCCAAGGCATGAATAGCCTGCTGCCGGGCTCGGTCGACCTGGCCTTCGCGGACCCGCCGTTCAACATCGGCTATGACTACGATGTCTACGACGACAAGAAAGAACGCGACGAGTATCTGAAGTGGTCGAAGGAGTGGATCGGGGCGGTCTATCGTGTGCTGAAAAGCGACGGCACGTTCTGGCTGGCGATCGGTGATGAGTACGCGGCCGAGCTGAAGATCGCGAGCCAAGAGATCGGCTTTCACTGCCGCAGTTGGGTGATTTGGTATTACACGTTCGGCGTGAACTGTGCTCGCAAGTTCACGCGGTCGCACGCCCACCTGTTTTACTTCGTGAAGGATCCGAACAACTTCACCTGGCGTGGCGATGAACTCGAGAATCGCATCCCTTCCGCCCGGCAGTTGGTCTATGGCGATC
>JAEZGD010000156.1 GCA_023417165.1 Planctomycetota bacterium | reverse complement strand
GTGGATTGTTTGGGCGCTGGTGCGGAACACGATTCGCAAACGGCGTCGGCAAGAAGAACGCAATCGCCAACCCAGCCAAATGTCGGCGACCGAGCGCGAGTCGGAGATCAACGAGAATCTCGACCTGATCGAGCAGATGAAAGCCAAGGCGGATCTGACTCCAGAGATTGCCGCCGAACTCGACCCGCTCGCCAAGGCATTTGCCGAGAAACGCGACGCCGAGAAGTTGGAGATCGTCGCCTTTGGCACCATCAGCAGCGGGAAGTCTTCGCTGCTGAACGCTCTGGCCGGCAAAGAAATGTTCGCCACCGATCCCAAAGGTGGCACGACGGTGCGGCGCAGCGAGATTCCCTGGCCTGGCATCGACCGTGTGTTCTTGGTCGATACGCCCGGACTGGGCGAGATCGAGGGAGCCGAGCATGTCGCGGTGAGCGCGGCTGCCGCCAAAGATGCCGATCTGATTTTGCTGGTGGTCGATGGCCCACTACGCCAGGACGAGTTCGCGCTGCTCGAAAAACTGGCCGCGATGGAAAAACGTTTGCTGGTCTGCTTGAACAAGTCTGACTGGTACGACGCTCGCGATCGCGAGAAGCTGCTGGGCCAACTGGCCGAGCAAGTCAAAGCGTTTGTACCACAGCGCGATCTTGTGGCGGTGCGAGCGCAGCCCGCGACGCGCACGCGCTTGCGCGTCCTTTCGACGGGCGAAGAGGTCGAAGAAAGCGTCGTCGTGCCGGCCGATATCGAGCCGCTCGCCGCGCGCATGCTGGAGGTCTTGCGCGTCGATGGTCGCGACTTGCTTTTGGCTAACTTGCTACTGCAATCGCGCGGCTTGGTGGAAGAAGCCCGCCAACGTGTGAAAGCTTCGCTCGATCGCAAAGCCTGGGCGCTGGTGGATGTTTACACTTGGGGCGCTGGCGGCGCGGCGGCGGTCAGTCCGTTTCCGCTCGTCGACCTGGCCGCAGGTGTCGCCATCTCGACCAAGATGGTTATCGATATCTCGAAGGTTTATGGCCAAGAGATCGACACCAAAGCGGCGGTCAACTTGCTGGGGCAGTTGGGCAAGCATTTGATTTCAATCCTGGGCGTGCATGTGGCCACGCCGGCGGTCGCCTCGGCGGTGGGCTCGCTACTGAAAGCGGTGCCTGGTATTGGCACGATCGCTGGCGGCGCACTGCAAGGCATCGTGCAAGCGCTGGTTACACGCTGGATTGGCGCGATCTTTATCGAATACTTCCGCAACGAAATGCAAACGCCTGAAGGGGGCCTCGCCTCGCTCGCGCGGCGGGAGTGGCAAAAACTAACGACCGCGGACGAACTGCGCAAACTAGTGGTCGCCGCTCGCAATCGATTACTAAGAAAGTAAGATCACGCACTCGCTTCGCCGTGCCGTTTGCCGACCTAGACACCGAAACCGAGGAAGCTGTCGCTTCCACTACGCCATCCATGACTTTGCCAGACGACACGACCATTGACGCCGCTGCCTCGCCGCTCGCCCACGACGACCACTATCGTCGCGCGGTCTCGGCGGTGCAGGAAACGCTCGGGCGGCTGAAGAATTGCTCGGAGGATGAACGTCGTCGCTTGCAAAAAGACTTCGCCGATCTGGCCTCGATGAGCGAAAAGCTCGAGAGCGGACGCGTCGACATCGTGGTCTTTGGCGAGATCAGCACGGGCAAATCGGCGCTGATCAACGCGCTGGTCGGCAAGGATGTGGCAGCGGTTGATGTGCGCGGTGGTTGGACGAAGGATGTCTGGAAGGTCGCTTGGGATGGTTGTGGTTATATTGTGCCGGGCTTGGCAGGTTCGTCGGTGGTGTTGGTGGATACACCAGGCTTGAACGAAGTCGGCGGTCAATCGCGTGGCGATATGGCGCGCGAAGCGGCCGAGCAAGCCGAGCTGATCCTGTTCGTCACCGATAGCGATCTTAACGAAACTGAGTACACCGCCCTGCAGGCGATTGCCGCCATCGACAAGCCAATCATCCTGGTGCTGAACAAAATCGATATTTACTCGCCCGAGCAGCGCAATCGCCTGACGGAAGTGCTGCAAGGCGAACGCGTCGGGGCACTTTTGCCACCGGGGCATATCGTGCAAACGTCGGCCGATCCGCGCGAAGTCGAATACATGATTGAAGCGGCCAATGGCACCGTGCGCAGCGAGTGGCGCAGGCCGCAGCCGAATGTCACCGAATTGAAAGCGCGCATCCTGGAAGTGCTCGACCGCGAAGGGCTGGCGCTGATCGCGCTCAACGCGGCCATGTATGCCGCTGACAAGTCCGACCGCATCGCCAGCTTGCGCATCGAACTGCGCAATCGTAAGGCGAACCAACTGATCTTGGGATTTGCCGTCACGAAGTCGCTGGCAGTGGCGCTCAATCCGGTGGCGATGGCCGACGTGCTCGGCGGCAGCGCGATCGATATTTCGATGGTGCTGGCGCTGTCGCGCGTGTATGGCCTGGAAATGTCGTGGATGCACGCGCGTAAACTGGTGACTAACATTTTTTATGCCGCCGGCTCGGTGATGCTGGCCGAACTTGCCACCAGTGCGCTGTCATCGTTGATGAAAGGCATGACTCTGGGCTTTAGCACAGCAGTCTCGGCGATTCCGCAAGGTTCGGCCGCTGGTTTTGGCTCTTACATCGTCGGCCAGGCGGCTAAGTACTATCTCGAACATGGTTCGTCCTGGGGAGGCGAAAGCCCCAAGTCGGTCGTCTCTCGCATCTTGGAATCAACCGACAAGCAGTCGGTGCTGGAGCACCTGCGCGATGAAATCAAACGCAAGCTCAGCACCAATCGCTATGCCAAGCCGTGAGTCGTAGACAGAAAGACAGGGGACAGACGGAATCCAGCCGCAACGGTAGAATTGCTGGGACTAACTTCTGACCACTGCCTATTGCCCCTGTTTGACGCCATGAAAGTCATCCCCCTCGATCGCCCGCATGTCGTCCCTTACTTGATGCCGCCGCGGTTCAAGACCGAGATCGCGTATTTCATGACCCCCGCAGGCGAGCCTGGCGTTCCCAAGTTGGGAGCGGACGAATATTTCATTCGCCTGGACGACGCGCGGAAGTATCTCGATGAGCTCGTGGTCGCTATCGTCTCGCCGCTCTCGGAAGAGCGCAAGACCGAGATCGAATTGACCGAGGATCACGAAGCCTGGTTGAAGTGGATGGT
>JAEZGD010000121.1 GCA_023417165.1 Planctomycetota bacterium | reverse complement strand
ATCTGGGGGAGAGCCATGGCACGCGATTTTCGAACCGCCTGCTGAACTCCCACCATCTTAATTCAGTTTATTCCATGCAGGAGCGTTTATGGCTTCGTTAAGGAGCGAATCGCCATGTCGTCCTGCTCGGTTCGCTTGGCATTGCGGTACACCTCCTCTAGGGTGGTAAGGCCGCGACAAACTTTGCGAATGCCGTCCACGTACAGCGTCTTCATTCCCTGTGAAATTGCGAGCTTACGAATCTCGACCGACGACGCGTTCTTAAAAATCAGCTCGCGAATCTTGGTGGTCATGGGCATCATTTCGTAGATGCCGAGGCGACCCCGATAACCGTTTTTCTGGCAGTGCGAGCAGCCGGCCCCCTTCATAAACTGGGCCTGCTGCGCAAGCTCGGGCGGAATGCCTGCGTCTTCCAAAACACCCTTTGTGGGGGCGAACGGTCGCTTGCATTTCGGGCAAACCACCCGGACTAAACGCTGTGCCAGGATGCCGATGACGCTGCTTGCCACCAGATAGCCGGGTACGCCCATGTCGGTCATACGTGTAACGGCACTGGGCGCATCGTTCGTATGTAGAGTACTGAAAACCAAGTGTCCAGTAAGAGAGGCTTGAATTCCCATCGACGCGGTCTCGGAATCACGCATTTCGCCCACGAGGATGATGTTCGGGGCCTGACGCAACATCGCGCGAATGATGCGCGCGAAATCGAGTCCGATGCTGTGCCGCACTTCCACTTGGTTGATCCCCGGAAGGTAGTATTCCACCGGGTCCTCGGCCGTGATGATCTTGCGGTCGGGGCGATTGAGGGTATTGAGCGCCGCGTAGAGGGTGGTGGTCTTTCCGGAACCAGTTGGCCCGGTCACCAGCACGATGCCGTTGGGGCGTTTAATGAGGCTTTGAAAAACCTGATAATTGTCCTCGGCAAATCCTAATTGGCGGACGCCAATCTTGATGTTGTCCTTGTCCAGCAGACGCATGACGACCGACTGGCCGTGATTGGTCGGAATGATACTGACGCGCAAGTCCATATCCTTGTCGCCAGCGGTGACCTTGATCCGCCCGTCTTGGGGGCGTCGACGCTCGGCGATATCCATCTTCGCCAAGATTTTGATGCGGGAGATGATCGGCCCCAGCATACGACGGGGGGGGCTGTCACGCTCCGAAAGCACGCCGTCGATTCGGTAACGGATACGAACCCGATCTTCGAACGGCTCGATATGAATGTCCGAGGTGCGGGTCTGCACCGCCTCGGTGATCATGAGTTGCACCAACCGAACGACGGGGGCGCTATTCTCGTCGATGGCCTCATCGCCGCCGCCAGCGTCGTTGTCGGTCGCGGTGAAGTCGATTGCCGTGTCGGTGAATTCTTGGAGAATCGAGTCCGCCGATTCACCTTCGATCTGACCGTAATAGCGGTTGATCGCTTCGAGGATGTTTTCGCGCGGCGCTAAGGCGAGCACGATTCTCTTGTTCAGAATGAACCGCAGCTTGTCCTGAGCTTCTAAGTCATTGGGATTACTGGCAATAATCTTGATGGCGTCTTCATCCCCCGCCATGGGGAGAACGACATTTTCGCGGGCGACCGATTCAGGCACCAGTTCGATGACCGATTCGGGGATCGTCACCTCACGTAAGTCGATATAGTCCAGCCCGTATTGCTGGGCGAGCGCCCGCATGACGTCTTCGCCGCTGGCATAGCCCAGCTTGACCAGACTATCGGCGATGGTCTTTTTGCCATCGCGCGCCATATTCTCGGCTTCGCGGAGCTGACCTTCACCGATAGTGCCATTGCGCAGCAGGATTTCCGTAAAATCAACCGAACGGCTTCGGGCCATAGCATCACCCTCTCGAACGCGTAGAAAGAACCTCTGCGCGCATGGTTGCGTTTCTGCACGACCGGCAGAAATCGCGCATTAGGCAGGGGGCGGGACGAGCGTCCCTCAGCGAAAACCTCTTCTCTGTGTGACGCTGGCCATCGGCAGCCAGCGCCCTGCATAACGCCACCTTCATCTTGATCGATTATGCGGGGGGCTGTCAATCAAGGCGGACCGGAGAGGTTGGGTGGGGCGGAATTTAGCGGGTTAGCTTTCGCACTTCCAATCGCAAAGCTGCAGCCGTCTGGCGCGCAGCATCCGCTTCTGTATAAGCTTCGCGAGCCTCCAATTCGGCCGCCTGCGCCTCAAAATGCTCCCCCGCGAGACGCAATGCCTGCACCGAACCCGCCGGAGGTGGGCTTTCTTGTGACTGCGACACCGCTTCAATGGCCGCAGTCGGCAACAAAGTCGGCTCGCCCTGCTTTTCAGCGATCACGCGGCGCAATGCATCGGCAAATTCCGCATCGGCCGCAGGATCCACAACATCGCTCTGACCGGCGCGCAGCGACAAAATATCGAGCATCGCCTGATCGGGATCGATTTTTGGCGGCGTCGCGGAGGTCAGCGGCAGGGCAGGGCTGTCTTGCAGCAGCAGAGGCGACTCGACGACCGTGGCCGATTCGCGCCCCGTCTTCTCGACAATATCTGCACCTGCGGACGCACCGCGCCCCACCACGAGGTGCGAACCGACAAGAATCGCAGGCACTAGTCCCAGCCAGGCGGCGCTCAACAACCAACGTTGAACCTGCATGCAACGAACTCCATTTCGCGGCGAGCATTAGAGAGGGTGCCGATTATAGAGCACCAGCAGGTCGCTCACCAAGATCAGTCGCGACGACGCGCTAATCGCATTCGGCCTGATCGGCCGCGTACATCGCGTCGATTTCGGCAGCATAGTGCTGAGCAATGATTGACCGCCGCAGACTAAGCTTCGGCGTCAACTCGTCACGCTCAATCGAGAAGGGCTGCGACAGCAACGTGATGCGGCGAATTTGCTCATGATGCGAACATTCGGCCAGCGCGTCGTCCACCATGCGCTGATAGCGGGCCACTGCGGCTTCGCCTGCAGCGGCATCCGCCAACTGGTGAGGCACGACTAACGCCACCAGATAACTGTGTCCATCCCCCACCACCATCGCCTGGGCGATGGCGGGATTGCGCATCAGCAGGCCCTCGAGATAAACCGGCGCGATGTTCTTGCCGCTCGAAAGCACAATCAGTTCTTTCTTGCGGCCGTTGATGAATAGAAAGCCTTCGGTATCGAGATAACCAAGATCGCCTGTCTTCAGCCAGCCGCTCGCGAGCACATCTTGCGTCGCTTCCGGCATTTGAAAATAGCCGTGCATCACATGCGGTCCCCGCGTCAGGATCTCTTGATCGGCGGCGATGCTGACTTCGACGCCCGTCACTGGCTGTCCACACGAACCGCGTTTGAAGGCGTCCGGCGTCGAGAGCGTAATCACGGGCGACGTTTCGCTGAGACCATAGCCTTCCAGCAGTGGCACGCCTTGGGCGTGATAGTAATCAAACACATGCAGCGGCAGTGCGGCGCCGCCGCTGTTGCAGTAACGGATGTGCCCGCCCAGCACTTTTTGCAAGATACCAGGCGCTTCGTGCAACTGCTTCTCGCATAGCGAACGATAGATTTTTTCGAAGAAATAGGGCACGCCGTTAAGCACCGTTGGCTGAAAGCGCGCGCACTCAGCCAGCACATGGTCACGCCCCGCAGATAGCACCAACTCGCCACCGCGCACCAGCCACGAATACAAGTCGCACGTGCGTGCAAAGATGTGACTGAGTGGCAGGAAGCCTAGCTTCACCTCGTTGATTTGCGGTCCGAAAGCCATCGTTGCGGCCACCGCATTACTGCATAGATTGCCATGCGTCAGCATCACGCCTTTAGGCTGGCCCGTGGTGCCCGAGGTATACAAGATCGTAGCCAGCGTCGATTCGTCGATCGTACGCCGCGGCGGAAAGGCTTCCCGCGCGCGGCTGCCAGCCACACTGCGCAGCAATTGATCGGTTTGTCCCTGCCAGTCGTCGCCCAGCAAACCGCTGCATGGCTCATGACTGATAAAGCGTACGCCGCTCGGCCAGCGCTCTTTCACCTGTGCGAGTTTGGCGGCTTGCGCTTCGGTCGAAGCAAACACCAACTGCGCGCCGCTGTGCGTGATCTGCTCAACCGCTTGCCAGCCGGATAGGCTCGCATGTAGCGGCACGTGCACCGCTTGCAACAACAGGCAAGCGAAATCGACGAGCACCCACTCATAGCGATTCTCAGAAAGTTGCGCGACGCACGCGCCCGGCGCCACGTTTAAATCTTGCAGCACGCAGACCATCGCCGCCACATCATCGCGCAACTCGCTCCAGTTGCGCGTGATATACGTGCCATCGGCGCGCGACTCGTGCAGCGCGAGCGCTTCGCCGCCGCGCGTCAAGCGTTCCAGCAACAGCTCCGCCAACGTTTTGGCGTGTGCAATGGGCTGTAGTGTCATGAAAGTGCCAAGGACGGTGGGTGGTCGCAGAAGCTGCCAATCGCCAAAAACCGGCCGGGCTTTCGGCACAGGTTGGATTCTACCGAACCCACTGCCAGCGCTGCACCGCTAGCAGTGTCAAACTTTGTCGATTGCAGCGATTTTCTCGATTTCACCGGGTTTGCGGCCGATCTTCAGGTTATGTCCGTAGGCTGCACTCTTCACAGGAAGTCGCTCATGAACCTTCGCCTGGTGTGTGTCACGATGACCACGTTGGCGCTGGCCGCGCTAAGCAGCGGTTGCTGCTGTATGGATCGCTACTATCACGGCGACTGTCAGCGGCCCGCCATGTGGGGGCGTAACATGGGCTCCGGTTGCGCGAGCGGCGCTTGCGCCTCAGGCGGCTGCGAAACGGGCTGCGACGATGGCTGCGCGACGGGCGCGTGCAGCGAACCAGCCTGTGGCACGTGTGGTCCGCGCAACTTGTGCCACTTCAATCCGCTGAAGCGTTTGTGGAACGCCATTCATTGCAGCAGCGGTTGCGGCGAATTCTACTTTGACGAGTGGATCAACGATCCACCGGAAGCCTGCGATCCGTGCGACAACTATGGCGGGTTTGTTGGCCCGCGTCATTGTCCGCCGCGCTGGTGGTTAGGCGCTCGTCATCGCTGCGGTAGCAACTGCGACCCAAGCTGCGGCTTTGAAGCCAGCGATTGCGGCTCGCCGGGCTGCACTTCGTGTGGTCACAGCCATTCGCAGGATTACGCGCCGTCGTCGATGGAAACGATGGACATGGTGCCGACGCCCATGCCAGAAACCATTGAAGGTGTGCCCACGCACGCTCGCCGGCCTGGGGCTCACCATCCCACGCCCGCCACGCGCCGCGTCAGCTACAACCAGCCGCAAGGCAAGACCTATTCGAAGGCGACACGCGCCACGCGTTTTACCCCGGCCACCAGCGAAGCGGCTCCTGTCGGCACCGGCGTGCGTCGCTAGTCGGTTACTCGATCTCGATTTCCTTCACCTGGCTGTGCTCGGTCTTGTCGAGCGCCGGCGCGGTCTTTTCGAGCAACGTGCAATTAATGATCTGGGTGTGCGACCAACCTTCGGTCCGCACCTGAGCCAGGCCGTTATCGCCCACCAGGCAGCCTTCCAAAGTCGCCTGAGACGCACCGCCAATCGAGATGCCGCTGCGACCGTTGCCGCGAGCGGTGATGCCCACCAATCGCACGCCAAACGCGCTATCGTGGGCATTGATGCCATCGAGCTGATAGCCCTGCACGATCACATCTTCGATCCGCACGTTGATGACCTGGTACAACGTGATGCCGACGGGCGCGGCCGCATACGTCAGCCCATACGATTGCGGCAGGCGATTCTTCTCCGGGCGAAACTGAATCCGCTCGCCATAGTAGCGCCACTCTTTCTCGCCGAGTTGCGGCAAGCGGCTGTCGGCCGTCGGTCCAGGGCCACGCACCAGCGGTCGTCCTTCGAAAAACAACTGTTGCGCCGCCGAGAGTCGCCGCGGCTGGAAGGTAAAGACATCGTCGCGATGAAACTCCCACGCTTCGTCCGGCACCGGCAACTGACCATCTAAAATCGCGCCGTTGCCGACAATCGTAAACGGATGATCTGCGGTACCACTGTGCCGTCCCACCAGCGAGATGCTCTCGCGATACGGCTCGCCTGTGTTCGCCAAGATAATGCGGTCCATGCGGTCGGCATGGCGCAACGCCTTGGCGATCGTGCGGACGGGGCCATCGACGATCCCGGTCGTTCCCGCAGTGGCGCCCGACTTCATGTCGTCGCCCGCCACGTTATCGACATACCAGTCGCGCGCTGCCGCCGTGGTCGCGCTCGCAAGTACGATTAAGAGCGAAGCATAAATGCGCATGATGGGGCTCGCAAAATCGGGAATCAGTTCGATCGATAACGTCCCAGGGGACCGTCAAGTCTAGCACCGTCTGCGATAGTGACGCTGGTCCCCACCGCTGCGGCCCCTGGATCCTACCGGGCGGCGCGACCGTCAAAATCGTTCGCATCGGTATCTGCGGCCTAATCGGGAACGAATCACCCACCCCGAGCGTCCTAGCTCTCAGAGGCGATTCGCCGACAAGCCTGCACAAGGGTTCCACCATGGCTGGGCCATTTACCGATGTCCTTTGGCGCGCGGTGTTCGTCCTGTTCGCGCTCGGTAGCGCTGCTGCCGCTCGAATGGCCGTGGCGGACGAACCATCCTCACCACCGCGCCGCCCGCAGGTTACCGTGACGCTCACCAACGGCGAACAACGCCAAGGCGAGCTCGAACGCTTTGACGATGGCGAATACTGGCTACAGCACCAAAGCAAACGCATCACCTTTGCCGAACGCGACATCGCCCAGATTGAGTTTTCCGTCCCGCCGCCTGGTGCTGCACCGTTGACCGCAGAGCAACAGCGCATCGCCGATCTGGTGCGGCGGTTCTTCACGCCGTCACCAAGCGAGAAGCGGCGCGAGTCAGGCGTCGACGTGACGCTCACTCCGCAACTGGCCGCGGTCGGCGAGCCGCTCATTCAACCGCTGCTAGAGGAGTTCGAACGCCGCGGCGCGAACGACTACCAAGCCGTGGGGCTGGTGCTCAAACAGATGGGACCCAGCGTCTTTCCGCAACTCGTTGAAAGCGTCCGCTCCGATCCCGATCGCTCGGCCAACTTTCCGGTCTGGTACGCGATCCGAGAAAGCGGCGTGCAACATGCAAGGTTCGTCGCCGGATTACTGAAAGATAAAGATCCTCGCATTCGCCAACTGGCAATGGACGTGTTATATGCGTGGAGCATCACCTCAGGCGTCGCGCTCCCTCCTTCGCTCGATACGACGTTGATCGAAGTCCTGGACGACACCGACGAGAGCGTGCGTTCGCAAGCGCCGCTGATCCTGTGGCGCATCGGCTTCAATAGTCCCAACGTCTTGCCTGCGCTGCTGCGGACGATGACCGATGATAAATACGCAGGCGTGCGCAGCAACTCGGTGATCGCACTGGGGCATCTGGGACAAGACTTGAAACCCGACGATCCCGAACTAGCGCGCATTGTTACCGCGCTGACCAATGCCCTGACGGATGATCCCAGTGAGAATATTCGCAGCTATGCCGCGAACTATCTGGGCTATATGGGTACGAATGCAAGCGCGGCCAAACCGGCTCTGGTGCGCGCGACCGACGATAAAAAGCCGCGCGTGCGCGAAAGCGCGACCGAAGCTTTGCAAAAGATCGAGTCCGAGCGACCGCGCAATCGTGCTAAGCGCCGCTAACCGCCAGTTGTCCACAACCCGCGGCGATATCGATGCCGCGGCGTTGCCGCACCGTACTCGGCAAACCATGCTCTTGCAGAATCGCCTGAAACCGCGAAATTGCCGGCAACTCTCCCGGCGCTCCGTCGTAGCCGTTCGTCGGATTCAGCGGAATCAAGTTCACCTGCGCCGGCAGATCGCTTAGCAATCGCCCCAGCGTATGCGCGCTGGCGGCCGAGTCATTCGCCCCGGCGATCAGCGTCCACTCAAAGAAAATTTTGCGATCGAGCTTCTGCGTGTAATAGCGACACGCTTCGATGAGTTCAACCAATGGCCACGTCCGCGCTACCGGTAGCAGCGCTGCGCGTTCGTCTTGCGTGGCTGCATGCAACGAAACCGCCAGCGAATACGGTTGCCGTTCATCGGCGAGCCTGATGATGCCAGGCACAATGCCGACCGTGCTCAGCGTCAGCCGCTTGGCCGCAATCGACAGACCAGCGTCATCGTGCAGAATGGCGAGCGCCTGCATGACCGCGTCGTAGTTGTGCAACGGCTCGCCCATGCCCATCAGCACGACATTGCCCAAACGCGTGGGCGCGAAGCCTGGGTGATGGCTCTGCAAGCGATTGGCGAACACCGCCTGGGCGACGATTTCCGACGCCTTTAAATGGCGTCGAAAACCCATTTTCCCGGTCGCACAAAAGACACAGCCATACGCGCAGCCCGCTTGCGAACTGACGCAAGCGGTCAGCCGATCGCGAAAGCGCATCAAGACCGTTTCGATCTGCTGCCCATCCGCCAATTGCAGCAGAAACTTACGCGTCCGACCATCGCTCGAAGCGGTCTCTTGCGCGATCTGCACCGGCG
>JAEZGD010000064.1 GCA_023417165.1 Planctomycetota bacterium | reverse complement strand
GGCCCATCCTGTCGGATAAGTGCTTTCATTGTCATGGCCCCGACGAAGCCACGCGCGAAAGCGACCTGCGTTTAGATACCAAGGAAGGCGCGCTCGCTGATCTGGGCGGCCATTTTGCGATCGTGCCTGGCAAGGTAGATGCCAGCGAGTTGATCAAACGGATCGAATCGTCAAGCGACGACGATCGGATGCCGCCGCCCGATTCAGGACGCCAGTTATCGGCGGAGCAAATCGATCTGCTCAAACGCTGGATCGAACAAGGTGCGTCGTGGCAACAGCATTGGGCCTTCGTGCCGGTGACCCGCCCTGCTCTGCCGGTGGTGAAGAACAACGCCTGGCCGGCGAATGCTATCGATACGTTTGTCCTCGCGAAGCTGGAAGCCGAAGGACTCGCGCGTTCGCCAACCGCCGCCAAAGAAACATTGCTGCGCCGCGTCACGTTGGATTTGACTGGGCTGCCGCCCACCATTCCAGAAATCGACGCGTTTCTCGCCGACAAGTCGCCAGATGCTTACGAGAAAGTTGTCGATCGCTTGCTGGCTTCGCCGCGCTATGGCGAGCGGATGGTGAGCGAATGGCTCGACGCGGCTCGCTACGCCGATACCAACGGCTACCAAGGCGATCGCACCCGCACCATGTGGCCGTGGCGCGACTGGGCGATCGCAGCATTCAACCGCAACCAGCCGTTCGATCAATTCACGATCGAGCAACTCGCCGGCGACCTGCTAGAGAATCCAACGCTGGAGCAGCGCATCGCGACCGGTTTCCACCGCAATCACATGCTCAATGGCGAAGGTGGCCGCATTTCGGAAGAGTCGCGGATCGACTACGTGATCGATCGCGTCGACACCACAGCCACCACCTGGCTCGGGCTGACGCTGGGCTGCGCTCGCTGCCACGATCACAAGTACGATCCGTTTGCGCAGAAGGACTATTACCGGCTGTTCGCCTACTTCAACAACGTGCCCGAAAGCGGCGCGGTTGATCGCGACGGCAGCGCCAATCCGGTCATTGAGTTGCCTTCGCCGGAGCAAACGCAGCAGTTACAAGCGCTCGCGCAGCAAATTGCCGAGCAGCAGGCAAAACTCGCCGCCACGCCAGAGGATCAGAAGTCGGCTCGCGAGGAACTTGAAAAACAGATCAAAGCGCTCACTGCTCAGCGCGATGGGTTGCAAAAGCAAATCCCGATCGTGATGGTGATGGAAGAGCGGCCGCAGCCTCGCGATTCGCATGTTTTGCTCCGCGGCGTGTGGGACAAGCCTGGCGAGAAAGTGACCGCCGGCATACCAGCCCAATTCTCGCCAGAGCTTGCCGACATGTCGGCGAACCGGTTGGGGCTCGCCAGGTGGTTGGTTGCTCCCCAGCATCCGCTCACCGCGCGCGTGACTGTCAATCGTTATTGGCAACGCTTCTTTGGCACTGGCCTGGTCAAGACGGCCGAGGATTTCGGCGTCCAAGGCGAACGTCCCTCGCATCCCGAACTGCTCGACTGGCTGGCGAATGAGTTCGTGCGCAGCGGTTGGAATGTCAAGGCGATGCACCGCTTGATCGTCACCAGCGCGACCTATCGCCAGTCGTCCAAAGTCACGGCGGAATTGGTGGAGCGCGACCCCGAGAATCGAATGCTCGCGCGCGGGCCACGCTATCGCTGGCCCTCCGGTGTGCTGCGCGACCAGTCGCTGGCGGCCAGCGGCCTGTTGGTGGACCAACTCGGCGGTCCAGCCGTGAAGCCCTATCAACCGCCTGGCGTGTGGGAAGAGATGAGTTTCGGCAACATTCGCTATGAACAAGATCATGGCGAGAAGCTGTACCGTCGCAGCCTGTATACGTTCTGGCGGCGCACGACACCGCCCACGATGCTCTTCGATGTCGCGTCGCGGCAGGTTTGTACAGTTACACAATCGCAGACGAACACGCCCCTGCATGCGTTGACGTTGCTGAATGATGTGACGTATCTCGAAGCCGCTCGCGCGCTGGCCGAACGCGTCATGCGCGAAGCGACCTCGCCTGACGATCGCATTAGTGCAATGTATCGATTGCTGACCTCGCGCGGGCCAACGGCTGCGGAACTGGCCATTTTGCGTGGACGCTTCGATACCTTGCACGCTGCCTATCAGCAAGACAGTGAGGTCGCCACCAAGCTGATCTCGGTGGGCGAATCGCCGGTTGCTGCGGATGTGGATCGCGCCGAACTCGCCGCGCTGTCGGCGATTGCGACAGTGATCATGAACTTGGACGAAACGCAGACGAAGGAGTGAGAGGCTCGAATGCATCCGATCGCGCAGCAGCAACTGCTCACCAATCGCCGCGAATTCTTCGGCCGCTCGGCGCTCGGTCTCGGCACCGTCGCGCTCGCTGGGCTCTTGGCCCGCGATGGTTACGCCGCCGAGGCTGGGCAGGCTCATCGCCATAAAATGCCGGGCTTGGAAGGCCTGCCGCACTTCGCAGGCAAAGCCAAACGCGTGATCTACTTGTTCCAGAATGGTGGGCCCACGCACGTCGAGCTATTCGATTACAAGCCCAAGATCGCAGAACTGCACGGCAAGCCCGTGCCCGACGATTATGTCCAGGGGAAGAAGTTCAGCACCATGACCGGTGCGGCCAATGGCAAGCTGATGCTCGCGCCGGTCGAGCCCTTCGCCCAACATGGACAAAGCGGGGCTTGGGTTAGCAAGTTTTTGCCTCACACGGCCGAGATCGTCGACGATTTGTGCTTCATCAAGAGCATGCATACCGAGGCGGTCAATCACGCTCCCGCGATTTCGTTCTTTCTCAGCGGTGCCGAGTTGCCTGGCCGCCCCACCTTAGGAGCTTGGCTCAGTTATGGTCTCGGCTGCGAAACCGACAGCCTGCCGTCGTTCGTGGCGATGACGTCGGTGAGCAAAGGGACCACCTGCGGGCAGATTTTTTACGACTACTACTGGGGCAGCGGCTTTTTGCCCACCAAGTATCAAGGCGTGAAGTTTCGCGGCGGTTCCGAACCGGTTTTGTATCTCTCGAATCCAGACGGCTTAAGCAGTACTGTCCGGCGCGGCCTGCTCGATGACATCGCGAAGCTGAACGAATTGAAGCACCAGGAGTTCGGCGATCCCGAGATTCTGACGCGCATTGCGCAGTACGAAATGGCCTATCGCATGCAAACCAGCGTGCCCGAGCTCACCGATTTCTCGGACGAAACCGCGGCCACGCTGGAAATGTATGGGCCTGACGTCAAGACGCCGGGATCGTTCGCTTATAACTGCCTGCTCGCCCGGCGTTTGGTCGAGCGCGACGTGCGTTGCGTGCAATTAATGCACGCGGGTTGGGATCAACATGGCAGCCTGACGACCGAACTCTACAACCAATGCCGCGATACCGATCAAGCATCGGCGGCCTTGGTGAAGGACCTCAAGCAACGCGGGCTGCTGGACGATACGCTGGTGATTTGGGGCGGCGAGTTTGGTCGCACTCCTTTCATCCAAGGCGATATCAATAATCGCCCCAAATGGGGCCGCGATCATCATCCCTATGCGTTCACGATTTGGATGGCCGGCGGCGGCATCAAGCCCGGCATCACGTATGGCGAGTCGGACGATCTGGCGATGAACGTCGCTCAGGATCCGGTGCACGTCCATGATTTTCAAGCGACGCTGCTACATCTGCTAGGCATCGATCACACGCGGCTGACGTTCAAGTTTCAGGGACGTCACTTCCGCTTGACCGACGTGCATGGCAAAGTTGTGAAGCCGATTCTGGCCTGACACCACAACTAGCCCTAAGCCAGCACTTTCACGACGACGAACGTCACATCGTCCACTGCGCGGCAGTCACCGCGAAAGGCGGTCAGCGCTTGTTCGATCGCGGCTGTGATGTCGTGCGCTGAACGCCCCGCGTTGGCGCGAATCAGGTCTTGCAGACGTTCCTTGCCAAACTGATCGCCGCTGTTGTTGGGCATTTCCCAGACGCCATCGGTGCCGACGACGATCACTTGGCCGGCTTCCAGCGGCGCGAAGCTGTATTCGCGATACTCGGTATCGTCGAGAATGCCCAGCGGAATCTCGGCGCCGTCGATCAGTTCGAAATCCTGTTTGGAGGGCGAAAAGACAAGTGCCGGATCGTGGCCGGCGCTCACCCAGCGAAACGAATTGGTCGCAGCATCGATGACCGACAAGTGCATCGTCATAAACCGCGTCCCTTCCAGATCGGCCGCGAGCAGACGATTGAGCCGGCTCATCAGGCTCGACAAGCTGCCCGAATTGGTCGCTCGATCACGCAGCACCGCGCGCGCGGCCGCCATCACCAGCGCCGCGGCCACGCCATGCCCCATGACGTCGCCAATCGCCACCAGCACGCTGGAAGGCGAAGCCTCGTCGAGGGTCAGAAAATCGTAATAGTCGCCGCCCGTTTCGTCGCAGTACGTGCTATGCCCGGCGATCTCCAGGCCTTGCACGGTCGGCAGCGATTGCGGTAGCAGACGCTGCTGCACGTCCATCGCCAGATCGAGCGAATGCCGCAGTCGCAAGCGATCGCGGAGGTCCTCGATCATCTGATTGAGAGCGGCAGACAACTCGCGAAATTCACGATTGCCCGAGAAGTTCGCCTTGGCGTCAAGATCGCCGCCGCCGACGCGCTGCATGAAGCCGATCAGCGATTGCACTGGCTGCGAAACTCGCCGCGCCATAACAACTGCGAGTAACGAGGCCGCGAGTAAGCCGCCAATCGCCACCGCGAGCGCTAACTTTTGAGCCTGCCACAAGTTGCCCAGAAAGTCGCTCTTGGGTGCGAGCGCGCCGACGATCCAGGTTTGATCGTTGCCGACGGGGAACGCCGTCGCCGATCCGTAATAGTCATTGCCGGCGTGCTGAAATTCGAAACGATGAAAGGGGACGTCGCTGGTAGAATTGAGATCCAGCTGCGCGAGCCGCTCGGCATACGACTGCGCAGGCGGATCGGCGATGCTTGCAAGTTGCGGCAATTCGCCGGCATCGCGTTTACCGCGCGAGATCGACAATTGCTGACCGGGATACGCCAGCAGCGCGCGGTCGTTGGTGAATAAGAAGACTCGTGAGTTATCGGTGATTGCCAGGTCTGAAACGAACTGTGATAACGCGTTTAGATCGAAATCGACGCTCATCACGCCGCGCAATGTCTGCTGATCGTCGTAGACCGGCGCGGCGCACGAGATGCCAGGCACCCCTTCGTCGTAAAAGACGTACGGAGGCAGCCATGTGACTTGTCTGGTATCGGCAGCGGCTCGATAGAAAGGACGCGTGCGCGGATCGTAGCCGCTGTCGTCCACCGTGCGAAACACCCTCCAGGTGCCGTCCGCCTGGATGTCATGTTCGACAAGCTTCGTCTTGCCATCCACGATGCGGCTTTGATTGGTGCGAAATGTCCCTTGCGCCGTGCGCTGGATGCCGGTGAAGTTGCCTTGCTCGTCGCCATAGCTCGCCCAGCTTAGGCCCGGGTTCGCCCGCATGAACGCCAGCAACTGCCGGGCGAGGTGATCGGAATCGTCGAGCGTCAGGCCGGAGTCACTGAGCTCCTGCATCGCCAGGACGACCGGCCGGGCGCGAAACACAAAGCTTTGCGTGTGCGTAACCGCATGCCCGGTCACTTCGCGAAACAGCGAATCCGCGAGCAGGTCTGTGGACCGCTGCATACTCCGGAAAGTGAGCCAGATGATCGCGCCGCCAGTCAGCAACACGAGCGCGCAAACGCTCATCACCAACCGCGTTTGGAAGCTTACATCACGCCAAGGTTGCCAAAGCATGCGCGGCAGGCCTGCTAATCGAGTGTGCCCAAGAGACGATTCCCATCACATGGGCACATGCTACCACGCCGCGCCGACAGCGACGACCAAGATTATGGG
>JAEZGD010000022.1 GCA_023417165.1 Planctomycetota bacterium | reverse complement strand
CCTCTTCACGGCGCCACGGTTCGTCTGGCAGGCGACTCTGGCGACGGCATGCAACTCGCCGGCACGCAGTTCACCAATACGTCGGCGCTCGCAGGTAACGACGTCGCGACGTTTCCCGACTTTCCCGCCGAAATTCGCGCGCCACGCGGCACGCGCGCCGGTGTCTCGGGCTTTCAACTGCACTTCTCGTCCAACGATATTTACACGCCTGGCGATCGGCTCGATGCGCTGGTGGCGATGAATCCGGCAGCCTTCGTCACCAACATCGGCGACCTGTTGCCCGGCGGCACGCTGATCGTCAATGAGGACGAGTTCAATAAGAAGAACTTCGATCTGGCGCACATCGAAAAGAACCCGCTTGATGATTCGGAACTGGAAAAGCGCTTTCGCGTCATTCGCGTGCCGATGACCAAGCTCGGTCGCCTGGCGGTGGAAGGCTTGGGGCTGGGGCAGAAAGAGATCGATCGCTGTCGCAACTTCTTTGCGATGGGACTTTTGTATTGGATGTATGGTCGCGACACCGCGCCGACGCTGCGCTTCATCGACGAGAAGTTCGGCAGCAAGCCGACCATCGCCGAAGCCAACCGGCGCACGCTGGCGGCGGGCTGGAACTATGGCGAAACGACCGAAGCGTTCGTCAGCAGCTACCAGATCGATCCTGCGAAGCTCGCGCCCGGCAAGTATCGCAACATGATGGGCAACCAACTGCTCGCGTGGGGCTTAATGGCGGCGGCGCGGCTCAGCGGCAAAGAACTGTTCCTGGGCAGCTATCCGATCACGCCAGCCAGCGACATCCTGCACGAACTCAGTCAGTTCAAGCATTTCGGCATTCACACCTTTCAGGCCGAAGACGAGATCGCTGCGATCGCATCAGCCGTCGGCGCGGCATTCGGCGGCTATATGGCGCTCACCACCAGCAGTGGTCCTGGCATCGCGCTGAAGACCGAAGCGATTGGCTTGGCGATCATGCTGGAACTGCCGCTGATTGTCGTGAACGTGCAGCGCGGTGGCCCGAGCACGGGACTGCCGACCAAGACCGAGCAGGCCGATCTGTTTCAAGCGGTGCTCGGACGCAATGGCGAAGCGCCGCTGCCGGTAATCGCCGCGCGCAGTCCTTCCGATTGCTTCGACGTCGCCCGCGAAGCCTGGCGGATCGCGACGAAGTTCATGACGCCGGTGATTATCCTGTCCGACGGCTATATCGCCAACGGTTCGGAACCGTGGCGCGTGCCGCGGTTCGAGGACTTGCCGCCGATCCCGGTTTCGCATCCTGGTCCGCGCGAGGAAAACGAAGCCCCGTTCATGCCGTACAAACGCGACGAGATGCTCGCGCGTCCCTGGGCGATTCCCGGCACGCCGGGGCTGATGCATCGCGTCGGCGGGCTCGAAAAGCAAGACGTGACCGGCAACGTCAGCTACGACGCCGAGAACCATCAACATATGGTGCACACGCGCGCCAAGAAGACCGAGAACGTAGCGCTCGCGATCGAGCCGCAGGAAGTACTGGGGCCCGCCAGCGGTGACTTGCTCGTGCTCAGTTGGGGCGGCACCTACGGCGCTTGCAAAACGGCGGTCGAGACCTGCCAGGCGGAAGGCTTGCAAGTGGCGCATGCGCATTTGCGCTGGGTGAATCCGTTTCCGCGCAACCTCGGCGAGATCCTCAAGAGCTACAAGCGCGTGTTGATCCCCGAACTGAACATGGGCCAGCTGCGCACCTTGATTCGCGCGAAGTACCTGATCGATGCGGTCGGGCTGAACAAGATCAAGGGCCGACCGTTCGACGTCGCCGAAGTCGTCGACAAGATCAAAGAGATGGTGAATAGCTAACCAGAAAGACGCACACAACCGCCCTGCCTGATCTGGCGGGAATCGAAGACACGAAAGCAACGACCATGGCTACCGAACTTCCTGTCCTTACCGCGCAAGACTTCGCCAGCGATCAGGATGTGCGCTGGTGCCCTGGCTGCGGCGATTACTCGATCCTGGCGCAGATGAAGAAGATGCTGCCATCGCTCGGCCTACCGCGCGAGAAGATCGTTTTCATCAGCGGGATCGGCTGCTCCAGCCGTTTCCCCTACTATTTGAACACCTATGGCATGCACAGCATTCACGGCCGCGCGCCGGCGATTGCTACGGGGCTGAAAAGCGTGCGTTCCGACCTGCAAGTGTGGGTCATCACTGGCGATGGCGACGCGCTGTCGATTGGCGGCAACCACTTCATGCACGCCATTCGCCGCAACGTCGACATCAAGATCGTGATGTTCAACAACCGCATCTATGGCCTGACGAAGGGGCAGTACTCGCCCACGTCGCCGCTGGGCAAGGTCACCAAGAGCACGCCCTTTGGCGCGATCGACAATCCGCTCAATCCGCTCTCGGTTGCCATCGGTTGCGAAGCTACCTTCGTCGCGCGGTCGATCGACGTCAACATCAAGCACCTCGGCGATACCTTGTACCGGGCGTCGCAGCACAAGGGGACCGCGTTTGTCGAGGTCTATCAGAACTGCAACGTGTTTAACGACGGCGCGTGGGACTATGCCACCGACCGCCAGACCAAGCAAGAGAACACGCTGGAACTGGAACATGGCAAGCCGCTGATCTTCGGCAAAAATCGCGACAAAGGCATTCGCCTGAACGGCACCGTGCCCGAAATCGTGGAACTCGGCAAAGGGATCAGCGAGGACGATCTGCTGTTTCACGACGAGAAAGCCGAAGAGCCAACGCTGGCTTATCTGCTCAGTCGTTTCCGCTATCCGGCATTCCCGGAGCCGATTGGCGTCTTTCGCGATGTGCAGCGC
>JAEZGD010000017.1 GCA_023417165.1 Planctomycetota bacterium | reverse complement strand
CCTTCCCAACGAAAGAATCCGAACCAGCCTACAGATGCATTGTACACTGTGCCAACGAAAACAGCCTGAAGCATCGGCTTCAGGCTGTAATCGGTGGGAGCCGGTTCGTTATTCGTTCTTCAGCAGGCAGCCGGTAATCAGCCAGCCGTCTTTCTCCGCGGTCACAAAGAACCCGGAGGGGCCGAAGTACTTGCGAATCTCCGAGAATTCCGGCATTTTCTTGCCATCGATCTCTTGCTTGCGGACCGTCGGCTCGTCGGCATCTTCGTCCGCCAGCAGTCGATTGAGGGCCCGCGCCAAAACCGTCTCGCCTTCAGGCATCTTGTTTTGACGCAGCAGCTCATAGGTCGTGTGGTACGCCTTGTCGGTGCGGACGAACTGTCGAGCGGCGACTTTGCCGGCTCCCAGCTTGTCGAGCTCGCCGTTCAGACGGACGAAGTCCTTCGCCTTGTCGAGCGTCGTCTCTTGCTCGTCGAGTGCCTTGGTCAGGAAGTCGACATGCGACGCCACGATCAAATGGCCATTGGCGACCGTGACGGCTGAGTTCGGCAGCTTGGCGGCTTCTTCTCCATCGTCGGCGACAGCCGCGACCGGCACTTCCGCCCCGACCGTGTCGAAACCAGCGCCGTCGATGCGGATCTCTTCCACATGGAAGGCGACCTCGTCCGTCGTGCTGACGATCTCCCAAATGATGTGGCCCTTGTGCTCAATCTTGCGCACGTCAGGCTCTTTCGCCATCGCCTTGTCGACGGTGGCTTTGACCGCGGCGGCATCGGCCAGCTCAAAGGCGAACATCAACCGCTCGCTCTTGGTGTCGATCGGCTCGATGGCGTCGCTCATCACCATCACGCGCTCGCCGAGGTGATCGATCAGATCCTTGCGCAAATCGACCATCGGGCCGTGCGGATCTTCGGCAATGCTTTGCAGCACTTCTTCGAAGATCGGATCGCCGGCGAATTCGTCGACGATGGAACCAAGGTACTTGCCAAAGGCATCTTTCATCCGCCAGTTCAGCGACAGGAACGTGCCCGTGTGCGACGGGACCCAAGCCGGCGGCGCTTCTGTGGTTTTGTTCGGGAAGTCGAGCATCCGCGCGCCCAGGCGATACTTTTGGCCTTTATCAGCCTTGTCGTCTTGCGGAGCATAAATGAACGTGCGGTGCACCACGTCGCGCTCTTCGTTGGCGCTGAGGGTGACATAACCGGCCGCCGACTTCACCGCGGCGAAGCCTTGGTTGCGCAGCACTTTCAGCATGTCGGTACCGCGCTTGCGCTTGGCGGCGGTCATCGCCCGGCGAACTTCGACATAGCGGAACGGATCGACAAACCAGCGCACGTGCGGCTTCTCTTCGCCAGCGGCGGTCTTCAGGTTCTCGCTGGAAATCTTATAGGCATCAACGTTCGCCAGGCTGGCCGGCGACGCGGCTTTGATCTGACGTAAAATGCCAGTCAGAGTCGCCAGGTGATCGGTAACGACCAGTTGATCGCCGCTGATGCCGTAATATGCGTGATCGGCCAGGCCGCGCACGTCTTTGGCCAGGGTGATGTCGGTGACATCGATCCCTTCAACCTTAATCGCAGCGACTTTGGCGCCCTTGGCCTTTTGTTCGGTTGCGACCTTCGCCAACAGCGCATCGGCCTCGGCGCGCTTGCCGGTCACATCGACCAGCAGCACCAAAGCGTGGTTGGCGACTTTGCCGTCAGGCTGCACGGCGGCGATGGCGACTTCACCGCCATACACCTTGGCCAGATCATCCCAAGTAACACCCAGCTTGATGCCGGTCTTGCTCAGCCGCGCATCGAGCTGTTCGCGCAGATCGTCGACGAACGGCTTCATGATCGGATCATCGATCAACTTGCCAAGCTCGGTCGCTTTCCATCGCTCGCGTAACGCATCGACATCGGGAACCGAAAGGTACCCTGCTGTCGTATCAGGAAGCAGTTGTTCGCTAGGAACCACTGCCAAAGCTGGTGCCGCGCACACGACACTCAACACAACCGCCAGCCAGGCACCAAGGAGGTGACGTGCCACGAAGGCCTCCTTCCGAGTCATTCAATCAACAAACTGGAGGGGATAGAAAGCAGATAACGATTCCGAAGTTTCGCTCAATTATTCAGGTAAGGGGGAGCAGGACTAGTAGGACTTGCTCCCAAACGGCAGGTGCGCGCAAAACTTAGCTCGGTAGTTCTAGTATCGACAATTCTGTGGAGCGACACGAATCTCTTAATTGGGGAAAGAATGACTGGATGCGGAAGACTGCGTAATTTCAGGAAGAGAGTAGCTACGCTGGGCCATGATAGGCAATTTGGTGCTTTAGCATGCGTTGAATAGTGAAAATGGGATAGCTGCAAACTGCTGCAGCGGATCGCCGCTTTCTTCCCGAGGCCACCTGATCGGATGGCGGTGGCTCAACTGCCTTTGGCTCGATACGTTATTACCCCATGCGCGACTATCAACACGAAAATCTTTGTCACGACCCCATTCATGGGTATGTCCCGTTCACTTCGAGCGCGGATCTCTCGCCTGGCGAGACGAGCGAGCGGCAAATCATTGACCATCCGTGGTTGCAGCGGATGCGACACATCCACCAGTTGCAAACCGCGTGGTGGGTCTTTCCAACCGCCGAGCACACGCGCTTTCAGCACGTCATTGGCGTGATGCATCTGGCCAGCCGCTTCTTGGCGGCGACCTACGACAGTCTGCAACAAGTTTGTCCCGATGTTCCCAGTCGCGGTTATGTCGAATCGACCCTGCGCATGGCGGGGCTGCTTCATGATGTGGGGCACGGACCGTTCGGCCACTTTTTTGACGAGCACTTCCTGAAGCCGTATGGCGTGACGCATGAAACGATCGGCGCAGCGATCATCGAGCGCGAACTCGGCGATTTGTTGCGCGGCCTGCGGCGGAATCCCAATAGCAAGCTCGCGCCCGGCGAGACGCTCGATCCCGCGCAGATCGCGTGGTTGATTCAGCGGCCGAAAGATGGCGATCGCGCTGCGCAGCCGCGCTGGCTGGTCTTCCTGCGCAGCCTGTTGTGCGGCATCTACACGATCGACAACATGGATTTCGTGTTGCGCGACGCGTTCATGTCGGGCTACAGCACCAAGTCGTTCGATATCGACCGCCTGCTGCATTACACGTTTTTCAGCGAGCAAGGCGTGACGATTCATGATCGCGGGTTGGAATCGCTCGTCCGCTTTATGGGCGTGCGCGCAGAACTATTTCGCGCGATCTACTTCCATCGCACCGTCAAAGCGATCGATTTGACGCTGAAGGATCTGTTTGTCGCCAGCAAGCGATATTTGTTCCCAGGCAATCCGCTCGACCATTTGGAGGAGTATCAAGGCTTTTCCGAATCGTCGCTGCTGGTCGATGTCTCGCGCTGGCACAAAAGCGAAAATCTCGAACAGCGCGCTTTGGGCCAGCGCTGGCGACAGCTGCTCGCCAGGCAGATTCCATGGATCATGGTCTGCCAGAAGAATATTGTGTTCGACGAGCGCGATAGCGAAGCCGCGAGCATTTTCAGCGATGATGCGATTCTGGAAGCGAAGCTGCGTCGCGCGCTGCCGGAGTCGCTGGCGAAGCTCGACTTGCGCGTCGATATCTCGCGGCACATCCATCGCCCTTACACGCAAGGGGCTTCGGCAGGGCAGAACTTTTTGTTCGACTCGGCCCAGAACCGCGTTCGCCCGCTGTTCG
>JAEZGD010000537.1 GCA_023417165.1 Planctomycetota bacterium | reverse complement strand
CCGGAGCCACGCAAACCAAGGCTTCGGGCGAGCAATTGTTCCACCTGGCGGATCAACTGAGCGGCCTGGTGAAAGAGTTCCGCGTGTAAATCGCTAGCGACAGCCAGGAGGTCGAAAGCGTGACTTTCGACCTCCGCCTGTCCGCTCGTTTGTTCGCATCGCTTTTCGACGTTATATGTCCCTACCGATTCGCATCTTAGTCGCCGACGATACGGCCCTCTATCGAAAGATTGTCGGCGACGTGCTGCGTAGCTTGCCTGGCGTGGAAGTCGTGGGTACCGCGTTCAACGGCCAGGTGGCGTTGGAAAGGATTCAAGAACTGCGTCCCGACCTGGTGACTCTGGACTTGGAAATGCCGCAGATGAGTGGCGTCGAGGTATTGCAGCGTTTGCGCAGCAGCGATAGCTCCGCTGGAGTGGTGATGCTCAGCGCATTTACTTCCGCAGGCGCGACAGCGACGACGGAAGCCTTACGTTTGGGAGCGTTTGATTTTGTGCTGAAGCCTTCTGGTTACAATCCCGCAGCCAATATGGAAGTGCTTCGCCAGCGACTTTCCGCTTGCATCGCCGCGTTCGCGCACAGTCGCGGCCTGCGTTTGCCGACGATTCCGCCAGACGGAATTCAGCCGCGTGTCGATGCTCCTGTCGCCAGTGCGCCTGCGGCACACGTAGTTCCACCGGTTACTGGCGATCGTCCGCAAGTGATCGTGCTCGGCATCTCGACCGGCGGCCCTGAAGCGCTGACCCGACTCATTCCAGCACTGCCGGCCGATTTGGCTGCGCCGGTGCTGATCGTACAACACATGCCGCCGCTGTTTACCAAGTCGCTGGCCGACGATCTGAATCAGCGCAGCCAACTGCGCGTTTATGAAGCCGTTGATGGCCAATTAGCGCAGCCAGGCGAGTGCATCATTGCACCCGGCGGTCGGCAGATGAAGATCGAACGGACCGAAGCTGGCCCGTTGGTTCGCATTACGGACGATCCGCCTGAAAACAGTTGCCGCCCCGCGGCCGATTACTTGTTTCGCTCGGCTGCCCATCATTATGGCGTGCAGGTGCTGGGCGTCGTTATGACCGGCATGGGCAGTGATGGCGCGCTAGGCTGTCGCCTGCTGAAGCGTCACGGCGCGACGGTGCTCGCACAAGATAAAGAAAGCTGCGTGGTCTTTGGCATGCCGAGCGCAGTGATTGAACAAGGCTTAGCCAATGCGGTGCTGCCGCTGCGGGACATGGCTGCACAAATCACCGCCATCGCCGGGCAAGGAGTCCGCGCATGATTCTTTCGCCGCAGGAGCGCGAAGAGGTGTCGGCACTGGTGATGGAACTGTGCGGCATTCTCCTCGACGAGAGCAAAGGCTACTTGATCGAAAGCCGCCTCGCCGCACTGGCGAGCGAGTTTAAGTGCGCTTCGTACCACGAACTGGTACAGCGCGCCCGCACGACGCGCGATCGCGTCTTGCTGACGCGCATCGTCGATGCCATTACAACCAACGAAACGCTGTTCTTCCGCGACGGCTCACCCTTCGAGGCGCTGCAACACAAAGCGTTGCCGGAGTTGATCGATGCGAAAGCCAAGACCCCGCACGCGCGGCGCTTGCGCATCTGGTCGGCCGCCTGCAGCACCGGGCAAGAGCCTTACAGCATCGCCATGGTGCTGCACGAGTTGATCCCCGACATTATCAAGTGGGACATCCACATCCTGGCGACCGACATTTCAGATAGCGCGCTGAAGCAAGCGTCGCTCGGCGTGTATTCGTCATTCGAGATCGAGCGCGGTCTGCAACCGGCGTTATTGCAGCGTTACTTCACGCGGCAAGACAAGACCTTTAAGGTCAAAGACGAGCTGCGCGGGCTCGTATCGTTCGGTCGTCAAAACCTGCACGAGTCGTTTGCCAATCCAGGCCCGTTCGACATTATCTTCTGCCGCAACGTGGTGATTTACTTCAGTGCGGCGGCGAGAAAGGACATCTTTCATCGCCTCGGCAATGCGTTGGTCACCGATGGCTACCTATTCGTTGGCTCGGCCGAATCGCTATCGGATCTAGGCCCGCGTTTCACGCCGCACCATCACTGCCGCTCGGTCTTTTATCGCCCCAACCAGCCGACCCGCGCCGCACATGAGATTGTGCGGCCAGCGTTGGCAACGGTGTGAGGCGGACAAAGTGCCAAGCTCCAAGCTCCAAGGTCCAAGGTCCAAGGTCCAAGGAAGAAGGCAAAGCACGAATCTCGAATCTCGAAATCCGAAACAAATTCGAAATCCAAAATTCAAAGGCTTGAAACGGAGACAGTTCCCGTTTCGAGCCTTTGGTCATTTCCGTCATTCGGGCTTGTTTCGGATTTCGTTTTTCGAGATTCGGATTTCCTTGGTACTTGGTACTTGGCTCTTAAACGCCAAACGGGAGGCTTGCGCCTCCCGCTGGTTCGTTTTACTTAGCTAAGTAAGCGATTCTTAGTTCGCCCACCAGGCTTTGCCGCTCGGAGCCTTGTGGCTGGTGCGGAGCTTGGCGACTTCGGCCGAGACTTCGCTCTTGTCGGCGACTTCCCACGAAGTGACTTCCACGCCGCCGCTGGCGGTGATGATGTACTCGCGACCGACCTTCAGGAAGCTCGATTGCGTCGAGACGGTCTTCGGGGCGCTCCATGGTTCGTGATGCAGTTCGCTCTCGGCGCCCATGATGGTCGGCAAGGTCAGCGCCGCCTTGGCGAGCAGACCTTCCTTCTCGATCAGGGCCGCGACGACGCACAGGTCCATCACGTTCCGCAGTTCGCCGAACACAGCGTCCTTCTGAGCCAGTTCGTCATAAACTTCGGTCATCTTGTTCGCCCAAGCGAGGGCGACAGGATTGCTCTTGCCGCTGCCTTCGACCTTGCCGTTGGCAACGAAGTCGTCTTCGGTCATACACTTCACGCCGGGAC
>JAEZGD010000487.1 GCA_023417165.1 Planctomycetota bacterium | reverse complement strand
CATTAACTCCTTGCTCCTCTTCGAAAGTTCTCGCATCGCAAAAAAGTTTCAGCAGGCGAGTTTGCAGTTTCTTACTGCCCAACGGCGTTTGCAAGCGATCGTCGGTATGCCGGCGCGCGACGCCATTGGCGTCCACTTCGTCATCGGGCTGCGCTAGGAATTCGTAAGTGTCCTCTGCGGATTCAGCGTCCTCTGGATCGCCGTCAGACCCGGGCGCGGGCAAGAAGGTCATCGGTTTGCCGTCCACCACCAGGTGCTTGTACACCTGGTCAGCCAACTCGTCGACAATCTCTACACTGCTGGAAAATTTATTGGACCTCCGCGTATGAATCAGACGATTCCTCGTCCCAAGGTCGAGCAATTCGCTACGCGCGCGGCGAAGTCCTTCTTCGATAAGAGTCTGCGACATAAGCTGGCCTGACGGTACAGACGGAGGTAACTCGCACAGAGGGTGCGATGCCATAACTTATGCCGTCAATAGTCGCCGTTCCAGCGCTGCGACTGCCAAAACGGTCGAAATCAGGCTGCGCTTCGCATACGCATGAATGTTTTGCGCATTAGGCAGCTTTTAGCGATTGAGATATTTGTGCGGCGGGCGTGGATTAGCGTTTCACACCCAATCCCAGCGTTTCTTTGCAGTACTTCAGGCTGCGCTCTAGTTCGGCGCGTTGGTAGTCCTGGTCGGCTTGCTTGTTGTCGACGCCGGCGGGCTTTTGGAAGGGCTCGACCGGCTTGTTGCCTTTGGCGAGCGACAGGAACTTGGCGAAGTCGGCGGCGGGCAGCGCGGGATAGCTCTGCCAGAAGTCGCTCTTGAGGAACGGCACGTCCAGGTTAAAGCCGCTGATCGTTTCGATGTGCACCGTGACGTCGGGGCAAAGCTCGGCGAAGCGGGCGAAGTATTTCTTCTGGTCGATCGTGCCTTCGCCCATCGCACGCCACTGAATCGAAGCGCCATTGGCCGTTTCCCACACGCTGGTGTCGCGCAGGCTGGTGGTGGCGGCATAGGGACCGAGCTTTTCGAGATTGTCGAGCGGATCTTCCATGGTCCACACGGCGTTGCCGCTGTCCATGTTCGCGCCGACATAATCCTTGCCAGCTTCTTCAATCAGCTGGATCAGTTCTTCCGAACGCATGTCGCCGGCGTGATTCTCGACGGCGATTTTCACGCCAGCGTCAATCGCTTGATTTTTGCACGCCTTGCAGACCTTGATGGTGTCGGCGATGCGCGCTTGAATGCCGCCAGGCGTCAGTCGGTCGCTGCGATTGCCAAGGATCACGCGAATGACCGGCGAGCCCAACTGCTGCGCGACACGAATGCCCAGGCGCAGGTGCTCTTCGGCGGTGCCCCACTTGTCTTTGAAGGTGGTTGAGGTGGGGCAAATGCTCCAGGTGCCAAGGTGCAGCTGCAGGCCCTTGTCGACCGCGCGGGCTTTCACCTCGGCCAGGTATTTCGACTCGAAGTTTTCGAAAGCATCGAGATCGGAAATGAACAGCGAGTCGATCGCCAGCTTGTCGGCGTAGTCAATCAGTTGCGGCGCTTTCCAACCGAACGCCCGGACTGCGAAATTATCGTAGCCGAGCTTGATCTTGCGCGCCGGCGTTTCCGCGGCCAGCAGGGAGTCGCTCGACAGAGCCACGCCAGCGGCGACGGCCGTACCCAAAAACGTGCGGCGAGAGAAAGACGGCAAAACAGGCTGCATGGCGGGATCGTGGGCAAGATGGGGGCGAAATAACCGAAGTAAGTGATGGGGCTTAGGATAGAACGCCGCGAAGGCCGACGCAATCGCCTTCAAGGTGGGAACTTGGGCGGGAAGTTCCTCCTCGGGCGGCGTCGTCGTGATTGAGCCGCTATATCCCGGAAGCCTACAATGGCGGCCGTTTCCCAACTTTTCTTTGCGCGGAGTCGAAGTGATGGTCGCGCCGCGATGGATGATCGTGTGGATCGGCTGCATCTATCTGCTGCCGACAGCGTGGCTATCGGCCGCCGAGCCAATCACGGCCGCCGCCATGACGCGCCGCGTCGACGAACTGATCAACGCCAAACTGGCGGACGAGAAAATCCCGCCAGGTGAATTGGCCACCGATGCCGAGTTCCTGCGCCGCGCGTCGGTCGATCTGGATGGTCGCGTGCCTCGGGTCAGCGAGGTACGTGCCTTCCTGGCCGATAGTCGTCCCGATCGCCGGGCGATCTTGATCGACGAACTGCTCGCCAAGCCAACGCACAGCACGCACCTGGCGACGATGTGGCGCCGCGTGCTGCTGCCAGAGAACGCCGACATCACGCGGTTCGGCGGCGATCGTGGTTTTGAATTTTGGCTGCGGCAGCAGTTTGTCGACAACGTGCCTTACGACAAGATCGCGCGCGACGTGCTGCTTGCCGAAGGGCAAGCCAGCCAAGGACCGACACTGTTTTATACGGCGTTCGAAAACAAGCCAGAGCAACTCGCCGCGGCGACGTCGCGCGTCTTTCTGGGACTGCAAATCGAATGCGCGCAGTGTCACGATCATCCGCACGATCAATGGAAGCAGGAAGACTTTTGGGGCTATGCGGCCTTCTTTGCCCGCTTGCAGAAGCCGAATGGTCAACAGACTGGCGTGCTGATGGTGGCCGATAGCGATACCGGCGAGGTTGAGCATCCGTTGACCGGCAAGCCAGTGCCGCCGCGGTTCTTGGGAACCGATGTGGATGTCAAGCCAATCGCCGAGCAATCGCGCCGCGCGCAACTGGCGACTTGGATGACCTCGCCGGAGAACGATTACTTTGCGCGTGCGGCTGTGAATCGCGCCTGGGCGATGCTATTTGGCCGTGGCTTGGTCGAGCCGGTCGATGATTTGGGCCGGCACAATCCACCGAGCCATCCGCAGTTGATGCAAGAGTTGGCCGACTACTTCGTCGCCACCAACTATGACCTGCAAAACCTGGTGCGCGTGCTGGCCAATACTGAAGCTTATCAGCGCACCAGCCGCATGCGCGATGGCGAAACGCCGACCAAGCCGGAGCTGTTCGCGCGCATGGCGATCAAGACCTTCACCGCCGAGCAGCTTTACGATTCGCTGCAGGTGGCTACCGTGCGGCGCGAGATGCCTAATGCAGGCATGAACGAACTGGGTATCGCGGGCTTTGATGCGAATCGTGCGGCGTTTCTCGACAAATTCCGCGGTCCCAAAGGAAGTGCCAGCGAGTATCACGCAGGCATTCCGCAAGCTTTGACGCTGATGAACGGCACGCTGGTCGAAGCGGCCACGAACGTCGAGACCAGCGATTTGTTACGGGCGTTGCAAGCGCCGTTCTTCACCAACGAGCAGCGCGTCGAGACGTTGTTCCTGGCGACGCTGGGTAGGTTGCCTCACGACGACGAACGCGAAAAGTATCTCTCGTACTTCGAAGGTCAGGCGACCGATACCGAACGTCGCGCCGCCCTCGGCGACATGCTGTGGGCCTTACTCAACACCGCCGAGTTTACGTTGAATCACTAAAGTAGGTCCCGCCTGCCGGGACCTCCGGCGGCAGGCGGGAACGACGGGAAATTAAGTCATGCTTCACCGACGACATTTTTTGGCGATGCTGGGCGCTTCGTTGGCGGGGCTGAGTGCTGCGCCGTTCTTGCCGCTGCTCGCCAGCGAAGTGGGACCGCAGAAGAGTCGCAAACGCAAGTGCATTGTGTTGTGGATGACTGGCGGCCCGACGCAGACCGACACCTTCGACATGAAGCCCGGCCACGCCAACGCCGGCGAGTTCAAAGAAGTCTCGACCAAGGTGCCGGGGCTGAAGTTCAGCGAGCATCTGCCGAATCTCGCCCAGCATGCCGATAAGCTGGCCATCATTCGCAGCATGAGCACCAAGGAAGGCGATCATGGCCGCGGCACGTACCTGCTGCACACAGGCCATCAGCCAATGGGAGCGATTCGCTATCCCAGCATTGGTGCGTCGCTGGCGAGCGAACTCGGCGGGGCCGATAACGAAGTGCCGCAGTACATCAGCATCTCGCCGTATCGCGTCTTCAATCCGGCCGCATTTGGCAGCGGCTTTTTAGGTCCGAAGCTCGCCCCGCTCACCGTCGGCGCTCAGGACACGCTGCAAGTGACCGCGCCGATGGAAGAAGGCGCGCCGACCTATGCGGAACTGCGCGTCGATGACCTGGCGCTCGGGAGTAAAGTGACCACTGCGCAGCAATCGGGGCGACTCGATCTGTGGCGCGCGGTCGAAAGCCGTTTCGCCAGCGAACATCGCCTCGGCAGCGCGCTGGCGCATCAAACCGTTTACGAGCGCGCCGTCAATCTGATGACGAGCGAGGTCGCGCGCGCCTTCGATCTGACTCAAGAGTCCGATCAAACTCGCGACACTTACGGCCGTGGGCGATTTGGCCAAGGTTGCTTGATGGCGCGGCGGTTAATCGAGCGCGATGTGGCGTTCGTCGAAGTCGCCCTGGGCAGTTTCGGTGGCGGTGGCGTCGGTTGGGACACGCACAACGACAACTTCCGCCTGGTGAAGGATCTGTCGAGCGAACTGGATAAAGCGTGGGGCGCGCTGTTGACCGATCTTCAGCAGCGCGGGCTGCTTGAGACGACCACGATCTTGTGGATGGGCGAGTTCGGTCGCACGCCGACCATCAACCCAATGGCGGGTCGCGATCACTTCCCCAACGCGTGGACAACCGTGCTCGCCGGCGGTGGTATCCGCGGTGGGCAAGCCTATGGCAAGACGAGCGACAGCGGCCTGCAAGTCGAAGAGCATCCCGTCGAGGTCGGCGCACTCCTGGCGACCTTGTGCGCGGCGCTCGGCGTCGATCCCGATAAGCAACAGCTCAGCGATCTGGGGCGTCCGTTCAACATCGCCGAAGGGCGACCGATCAAAGAGTTGTTGTTGTCGTAGCCCATCCGATTCTTCACGTTTCGAAGTCGTGTGCAGTATGCGAACTGGTGCTTGTAATCGGATGATCTCGCTAACGGCGCTAGCGCTGCTGTGGCTGCTCGCGCTCTGTCCTCACAGGGCCGAAGCGCAAGAGCTCGATCCCAGCGATCCCACCGAGCGCGTGCTACTGCTGCTCCCGCAAGGTCCGCTGTTGGTCGAACTGTCGCTGTCCATTGACGAGCAACCGTTTCGCCAGGCGACCGAGAAGTATCTCAGCTCGCTGCTTGCCGACGCCGACACCGACAAGAACGGCCAGGTGACTTGGGACGAAGTCAAGCGTTCGCGCACGCTGCCCGGCGCGGCACTGCTCGATGCCGCGACCTACGATCAAAACAAGAACGGCGTGGTTGATCCCGACGAAGCCCGTCGCGCGTTCGCGCAGGTCAGCGGCTCGGCCTTTGTCGTGCAAGGGCAAGCCTTTCTAGGCGGTCCGGATGGCTCGCAACTGCTCGAACTGCTCGATGCCAACGGCGATGGCGGCTTGTCGGACGAAGAGATCGATGCCGCGGCGTTGAAACTGCGCTCGCGCGATGCCGATGACAACGACATCATCACGCCGCAAGAGATCGTCGGCTTCTCGGACAACACCTTCCAAGGCAACGCCCGGACGATGGCGGCGGTCGAAACGATCCTGCCCGTCGCTGCCGATACGAATTTCGAACTGCTGCATGCGACGCTCCTCGCGCGTTACGGCCGTCAGAAAAAGCTCTCGCCTGAGGCGTTCAAGCTAACACGCGCCTGGGCGAAAAGTCTCGATACCAATCGCGATGGCGAACTGAACGCTGCGGAGTTCGCCGCGCTGCGCACGGTTACAGCGCCGCTAATCCTGGACGTCGCACTCGGTACGCGCACGCGTTTGCGAGACACCGTTCGCGTTGCCGGCATTGATGATGAATTAATGCGCATCGCCCGCATCGACCGCGGCGCCGACGGCAAGCTGATCTTGGATCTGCTCTCGATTCAGATCGAGGTGCTCGCTCCCAATCCCAAGCCGACGCCACGCACCTTCGCCGGTCAGGCGATGTCGTACCTGGCGAATCTTGATCGCGACAAGAATCAGTATTTGGAGAAGAGCGAGATGCCGCCGACGCTTGCTGGCCAGTTCGATACCTGGGATCTCGATGGCGATGGCAAAGTGTTTGGCCAGGAACTGCAAACCGCTTTGGAGCGGGCCGACGCGCCGAACTGGCAGAAGATTTCGGTCGCCGCGTTTCGCCAAGGCAACAACTTAATGACGCATCTGGACGAAGACGCCGACCAACGCCTGGGCGTGCGCGAAGTGCGTAACGCGGCCGAGCGGCTGCGCAACGCGACCTTCGATGAAGAGCAAACGCTGCGGCTGGCCATCGCTCGCGGCACCGAGACTTATCGCTATCTCAGTAAGGGAACGAAGCGGACGTTTCGGCGCGGCTACCCCGGCGCTGCGGACGCGACCGATCCGGCCATGCCTGGCAGCGAATGGTTCGCCGCGATGGATACCAACGCCGATGGCGACGTGACCGCGCGCGAGTTTCTCGGTACGGCCGAGCAGTTTCAATCGCTCGATGCCAATGGCGACGGCATTCTGGAAGCCAGCGAAATCAAGTAATGCTGGCGGCCAGTGTTACCACTCGTCTTCGCGCGTGAAGAGATAGTCAACCGCTTGCACGTCGCTACGCACGCCACGACTGTTGGACTTCGCGGTCACAAAGTCGAAGCCAACGAGCAATTCTGTTAGCTTCGCGCGCGTGATCGCCAGGCTGGCCTGCTCGCCGGTGACGCTATCGCCTTGGCCGAGGTCTGCAAAGAACGCCAGATCAACGCCGCGCGTGGCGGTGGCTTCGACCGAGCGAAAGTTGATCGCGGAGTTGGCGAAGCCTTGGCCGCTCATGCTGGCCATGGTCGCACGCGACGTGAACGTATCGTTGCCAGCCGAATCCAGGAAGATCGCCTGATCGTGGCCGCCGCTGCCATAAGCATAGACGCGATCGAATCGCTCAACGCGGTTTTCGTAACCCGCATCTTGCAGCGTCGCATAGCTCGGCGTGGCCAGATACACATCATCGCCCAACGTGTCGTACAAATACGCCACATCCAAGCCAGTCGAAGTGGTGGCGGTCACGCGGTCGAAGCCGCTGGCGCTATTGTAAAAGCCACTGCCGGTCATCCAACTCACATCGGCGCGGCCATAAAACAAATCGTTGCCAGCCGAGTCGAGTAGCATCGCCGTATCGACGCCCTGCGACGCCGTGGCGAAGACGCGTTTGAAGCCTTGCGCGGTATTGGCAAAGCCAATGCCCGAGAGCGTAGCGGTCGTCGGCGATGCGGCGAAGTGATCGTTGCCTGCCGAGTCATACAGATAGGCCA
>JAEZGD010000470.1 GCA_023417165.1 Planctomycetota bacterium | reverse complement strand
GAAGACCAGCGGCGGCTGCTTACAAAGCGAGCCCGTTAAAGGTGCGCCGCACTTTTCGCTAAGCGATGCGCAGCGCAAGGCGTTGGTCGAAGGGATCGCGGCGCTGCAACAACCACAGAAACCACTGACGCCGTCTGAGAAGATCGCGCGGACCATGAAAGCGCTCAACTGCGTCGCTTGCCATCAGCGCGGCGAGCTAGGCGGCATTGAAGCCGAGCGCGAGCCGCATTTCCAAACCACGCAGCCAGAAATGGGCGATGAAGGACGCATTCCGCCGCCGCTCACAGGCGTCGGTGCGAAACTGAAGCCGTCGTATCTGAAGCAGCAATTGGAACAAGCCACCAAAGAGCGGCCTTATATGCATACGCGCATGCCGCGCTTTGCTGGCTTTGGTTTTGACGAGTTGGTCGACGCATTAACGACCAGCGATCCACAACCCAAGCTCACCGAGGTGGTGCACAACATCCCCGAACGTCAGTTCAAGCAAGGCGGTTGGACGCTGGTCGGCGCGCAGGGCTTTTCGTGCATCAAGTGCCACACCTGGGGCAACACCAAGGCGACCGGCATTCAGTCGATTGATATGCATCGCATGACCACGCGGCTCAACGAGGCGTGGTTTGAAGCTTACTTGCTCGATCCGCAATCGTTCCGCCCTGGCACCCGCATGCCGGCCGCGTGGCCCGAAGGCCAGGTGTTGTTGCCAAAGGTGCTCGATGGCAAAGCGCCGACGCAAATCCGCGCTTTGTGGGCCTATCTCAGCGATGGCAAGAACGCCCGCGTACCGCTGGGTCTGGGACGCGATCCGATCGAGTTGGTCGCGGTGACCGAGCCGGTGATCTATCGCAACTTCATCGAAGGGAGCGGCCCGCGCACGATCGCAGTCGGCTATCCCGAAAAGCTTAACGTGGCGTTCGATGCGAACCAGCAACGCCTGGCGATGATCTGGCAAGGGTCGTTCATCGACGCTTCGATGCACTGGGTCGATCGCGGCAATGGCTTTCAAGCGCCGCTTGGCGACCAATTGATCAACCTGCCGGCCGGCGTACCGTTCGCCACGCTAACGGACGAGAAAGCGGCCTGGCCCAAGCAGCCCGCCAAGGAACTCGGCTATCAGTTCCAAGGCTATCGACTCGACAAGCAGCGTCGGCCGGTGTTCCGCTACAAGTTCGGGGAGATTGAAGTCACCGATGCGTTGATTCCGACGCCGCTGGACGACAAAGCCCAGGGCATTCTGCAGCGCACGCTGACCTTCACCAGCACCACGGCCGCGCCGGAAGTGATCTATTTTCGCGCGGCAGTGGAAGACGCCATCGTCGCTGGCAAGGACGGTACGTTCTCGATGAAGGAACCGTGGCAGCTCAAGATTAGCGGTGGCGAGAAGCCGATCCTGCGCAATAGCGAAGGCAAAACCGAGCTGCTCGTGCCGATCCGTTTCGAGAACGGCAAGGCAACGATTACCCAGAAGTTCACTTGGTAATCCGCACCCACAACGACACACATTAACATAACGTACTCAACAACTATTGACAACTTCAAGTCCGCCGCATATAATCCTGACGTTCGCTGCGCCGTGGTCCAGGCAACCATCCACCCGATTGGTAGAGTCCGGCCTAGGCATAAAAAGTGGACTACTCGGCGAGATATGCGGTGCAGTTGTGACTCCGGACAACGACTTAAACCACGAACTTTACAGAGCTTAGCGAGCCGCTTGCCAGCGCACCGCACCGCCCCTGACCATGCTTACAACCAGGCATAAACTCGGTATTTCGCGAGATCCCGCCATGCTTCGCCCCCAGACTGTCTTGCTGCTATCCTTCGCTTGCTGCCTGTTGCTTGCTCCGACGCTGGCCGCTGAAAAGCCGCAAGAGAGCGACTACTACAAGATCGAGGCGCTGCCGCTGCCCCAAGGCGTGGTGCTGGAGCCGGGCGGGTTAGAATTGCTGCCCGATGGCAAGTTGGCAGTCTCCAGCCGCCGCGGCGACATTTATTTATTTGATAAGCCCGAAGCGAAGAATCCGGAAGACATTCAGTCGCACTTATTCGCCAGCGGTCTGCACGAAGTGCTGGGGCTCGCCTATCGCGATGGCTGGCTCTATGCCACGCAGCGTTGCGAGTTATCGCGACTGAAGGACGAAGATGGCGATGGCCGCGCCGACCTGATCGAAACGGTTTCCGATGGTTGGGACATCAACGGCGACTATCACGAATACGCCTTCGGTTCGAAGTTCGACAAAGATGGCAACATCTGGGTCACGCTTTGCTTGACTGGTTCGTTTAGCAGCGAAGTGCTGTATCGCGGTTGGGCGCTGCGGGTCTCGGCCGATGGCAAGTTAGTCCCGACCACCAGTGGACTGCGCTCGCCAGGCGGCGTGGGCATGAATGCGGCGGGCGACATGTTCTATACCGACAATCAAGGCCCGTGGAACGGCACCTGTAGCTTGAAGTGGCTTCGCCCTGGCAAGTTTGTGGGGCATCCTGGCGGCAACAAGTGGTACAAAAACGCCGCTGACGCGATGGGCCCGCAACCGCCCGATCCCAAGAGCGGCAGTCGCATGATGGTCGAAGCCAGGAAGATCCCGGAGCTGGAACCGCCGGCCGTTTACTTCCCTTACAACAAGATGGGACAGTCTGCCGCAGGCATTGCCTGCGATACCACTAGCGGTCAGTTCGGTCCTTTCGCGAATCAGATGTTCGTGGCCGACCAGACGCATAGCACCGTCATGCGTGTGTTCCTCGAACAGGTCGACGGACATTACCAAGGCGCGTGCTTTATGTTCCGCCAGAACTTCGGCTCAGGCAGTCTCTCGCTGCAAATGTCGCCAGAGGGAACCTTGTTCGTCGGCGGCACCAATCGCGGCTGGGGCTCGCGCGGTAACCAGCCCTTCGCGCTGGAGCGGCTGACCTGGACCGGCAAGGTTCCGTTCGAAATCCACGAGATGCGCGCCAAGCCGGACGGCTTTGAGCTGACCTTTACGCAGCCCGTCGATCGCGCCACCGCGGCCGACGTAAAGCATTACGACATGAAAACTTATACCTACATCTATCAAGGCGCTTATGGCAGCCCCGAGGTCGATCCGACCACGCCGACGATCGAACAAGCGATCGTGGCCGACGACGGCAAGTCGGTGCGGCTGGTGGTGAAAGGTTTACAGGAAGGCCACGTCCACGAGCTGCATGTCCCAGGCGTGCGCTCGAACGGCGGCCTGCCGCTGCTGCACGATACGGCTTACTACACCTTGAATTACCTGCCGCAGCGTTAAGCGGTTCGGCCACCTGATTGGTGGCTGATCCCCTTCGCACGGACGAGGCAAAACCGTACTAAATCATTCTGCGATTCCCCCAAACGAGCTTTTATTCCTACTTGAAGTGGGGTACACTTCGGGCGTTTACCAGAAAGCTGTCGCGCGGCGACGGCGCATGACTCATCGTACGAGGGAACGTTCTCGCCAGCATTGACTCAGTGAGCTTTGTCCACGTGGCGCAGCCCTATCTCGCTTCCACCTCGTGCAAAGTCGGTCTATCCGTTCTCCGCTTGAGCCAGTTGCCTACGTCGCGTTCATGCCATCGCTGAGTTGTCCGCCGCTGCCGATGCAGCGCTGAGAACTTGCTGTCGGTAATGCAATTTCGCTAGCCCCTGATCCGGGCTCCTCATCACGTTCTCTGTTCAGTTGTCGGTTTTAAGTTCGCAAGGATCGTTTGCATGTCCAAGAAGATTTATGTGGGGAACCTGCCCTGGGCCACCACGTCGTCCGATCTGGAAGCGATTTTCCAAGAGTACGGCGATGTGACTTCTGCTGAAGTGATCATGGATCGCGAAACCGGCCGCTCGCGCGGCTTCGGCTTCGTGCAGATGCCAAGCAACGAAGCTGCCGATGCAGCGATGAACGCTCTGAACGGCAAAGACATGAGCGGACGCCCGCTCGTCGTCAACGAAGCGCGCGAGCGTGAGCGCGGTGGCAATGGCGGCGGTGGTGGTGGCGGCTACGGCGGCGGCCGTGGCGGCGGTGGTGGTGGGTATGGCGGCAGCCGCAGCGGTGGCTACGGTGGTGGCGGCGGCGGTGGTTATGGCGGTGGTGGCGGCGGCTATGGCGGTGGCCGCGGCGATCGTCGTTAAGAACCCAGCATGCCTTAGCGAATTCGGGCTCGTTGGCTGCAAGCGGTGCAACTCAGGGGCGTGCAGCCACAGCCCAAAGTCGGTATGCTGCTCAGCGATGAACTTCGCTAACTAACACCAGACGGCAACGCATCTTCCCGCGCGCCGTTGATCGTTTCGTTTCTTGGGATCGCAGGACGCTCTGTGGCTCGACGCGCTTCGCCCGCCAATTGGTACGACTACCCGCAATACTTTGATCTGGCCTTCAGCGACGAAACCATCGCCGAGGCCAACTTCTTCGAACAAGCGATTGCCAGGTACGCGCAGCGTCCTATCCGGCGCTGGCTGGAACCGGGCTTCGGCGGCGGGCGGCTCGTGGTCGAGATGGCTCGCCGCGGCTATGACCTGGTCGCGTTCGATAACAACCCGCGGGCGCTCGCCTATGTCCAGCAGCGACTGAAGAAGCAGAAGCTTTCCGCGGAATTGTTCTTAGCGGATTTGGCCGACTTTCAGATTCGGCCGCGTGTCGATGGCGCTTTCTGTACCTTCAATACGTTTCGGCACATGCTGAGCGAAGCCGCGGCCCTCTCCCACTTGCAGGCAGTGGCGCGCGCGGTTGCGCCGGGCGGCCTGTATGTGCTCGGCTTTCATCTGCTGCCGCCCGACGCTTCCGAAGAATGTATCGAGCGCTGGAGCGCCACGCGCGGAAAGTCGAAAGTCACGTTCACGCTGCGCGTCGTCGATACCAATCGCCGCCGGCGCGAGGAGCGGTTGCGCGTCAGCATGTTGGTTCGTTCGCCCCAGCGCGAACTGCGCCTGCGCAACGAGTTTCCGCTGCGCATGTATACCGCCGCGCAGTTTAAACGTTTGCTCGCGCAGTGCCCCGAGTGGGAACTGTGCGACGTCTTCGACTTCTGGTACGAGATCGACGAGCCACTCGTGCTCGACAACGAACTCTCCGATTCAGTCTTTGTCTTGCGCCGGCGATAAGGCCGCGCGGTGGTTTTTCAGCCAACGCACTGACCGATACGCTACCACCTCTTCGAATCGCGGTGCCGCAAACCGTTCTCTCTGCGGCTTGCACTGCTGCGCAGCGCGCCATTTCTAGCGGTCCGCGATTTGCCTGACTTATTCCTTCTGATCGCCTGGGCGATCGTGCTTGCGCTGCGCTGGCGAAGTCAAGGAGCACACCATGGCCGATAAACGCCCCTCGACGCGCGACCTCGCTTCGTCCGACATCGATCGCCACCATCGCAGGAACTACTTCGTGCAGCGCATTGGCTGGGGCTGCATGCTGCTGATTCTAGGAGCCGCGTTACTAGGCTTTTTAGGCCAAGGCTTCCTTACGCATCGTCACGCAACCAGCGGTGACGGCGCGCTCTCGGTCGATTACTACCGCGTCGAGCGTTACGAATCACCGGCCAAGCTCGAGATTCGCTTGCACGATCTGCCGAGTTCGGAACCGCTGCGACTCTATGTTTCGAAATCCTTCTTCGATCACACGACGCCCGAGACCGTCTCGCCGGTTCCTATCGGCACCCGGCTGGAAGGTGACGAAGTGGTGTATGACTTCGCCGTATCAGGCGTCCAAGAGTTGACGATCGTCTATCGCTATCGGCACAACGATTTTGGCCAGCTGAACTATCAGATCCGCCACAACGATCGGCCACCGGTAGCGATCCGCCAGTTCGTCTTGCCTTGAAGGACACCGTCATGGAACCCGTCATTCGCGGCTTGCTCGTTTATGCTTTTTTGCTGGTGGTCTTTCGCATCGCCGGCAAACGGACGTTATCGGAAGCGTCCTCGTTCGACCTGGTGCTGGCGCTCATCATTTCGGAAACGGTGCAGCAAGCCATGGTCGATAGCGATCATTCCATGACCACCGGCATGATCTTGGTGCTCACGCTAGTCGCCACCGACATTGGCCTATCGCTGGTCAAGCAGCGGCTTCCGGCATTCGAGACCGCCATCGAAGGCAAAGCCGTCTTGTTGGTCAATAATGGCCAACTCCTGGAATCAAACATGAAGCGCGAACGCATCGACAGCGACGACATTCTCGAAGCGGCGCGCGAGCAACGCGGCATCGAAGACTTCGAGCAAATCAAATACGCCGTCGTCGAACGCGGCGGCCACATCACCATCGTCCCGAAGTAAACCGTCCCAAGAATCGGTTGCGCGATTCGTTAGGCTCTTCCGAATCCCACGTCACAGCTTTACCGCATCGCACTCGCTCGCCCCGGCGAATCCTCGCAGCGCACGAAAAAAGCCGCAGGCAGGACAACCTTCTGCGGCTTGGCACGTTTGCCAGTACCCCCAAGGGGATTCGAACCCCTGTTACCGGACTGAGAACCCGGGGTCCTAGGCCTCTAGACGATGGGGGCGCATGGGACCGGCGGCAAGACCGAAGTCTTGTCGCCACATGTAGATTTCTAATCGACTGGGGCCGTTTGTCAACTCCCGTTCCGTGGCCGCAGGAGCTACGCCCGGCAAAACCGAGACAATCGCACCTGGCGACCATCGCCGATTCTCAGAAAAAGACCGCTGCCGTCACCGCCAGGTTCGCGCGGGCCGTAAACGAGCGGTCACCCGCTAGGGCGAATCGTTGCGTTCGCTTTGTACCGAGCGTTCCCACTGGGCGCGCAGCGGTTCGTCGAGCGTTCGCAACAGATCGAAGCGACGGTCGGCCCGCACGCGCGGCATCAGCACCGCCGCCCTGGCGAGTTCCTGCACCGCTTCGTCCGACTTTTTGTCTTCCGAGTAGATGTTGGCCAAGCCCAAGTGACCGATCACCCCAAACTCCGCGTCCTGGCTGGCCAGCCCCGCGAGTTCGGTATAGGTCGCGACTGCTTTGTCTTTGCGACCTTCGTTGCGATAGAGCCGCGCGAGCCGCTTCTTCGCGAGTCGAGCATAGTAAACGTTATCGCTATTGGTCGCCGTCGGCGGAAAGTACTCCCACACTGCCTGGTACGCGGCTTCGGATTGCACGGGACTGGTAGCCGCGAAGTAATACTGTTCCTGCACCGTTTCGAACCGCGCGATGCGCGTCGGCAAGCCACCATCCGGTAGCGCCAGCAGCGGCTCGGGGCGCGTCGCCCAGGCGGCCAATCCACCAATCAGCAGCGCCCCGATCAGCGTCAGTGGAATCCAACGCCAACGTCGCTGCCGCGCTTGCATGGCGATGGTGGCGTTCTTGAGCATCACCGTCTGCAATTGTTGTGTCGCTTGAATCGACACCATCTCTTTGCCGGCTAGCTCCAAATCAATGGCGGCCAGCGATTCATGCGCCCACTCTTCGCCATCGATTGGTTGCAGCGTCCGCAGCTCGCGCAGCAGATCGGCCGCCGAGGCATACCGCTGGTCTGGCGATTTGGCCATCAGCTTGTGCACGATGCGACACAGCCCTGGCGGCAAATCGGGACGCAATTCTTCGAGCCGATCGGGCTCGGTCTTCAGATGTTGGACGGCGATGCTCAGCGGCGTCTCGCCATTAAACGGCGGTCGCCCGGCGAGCATGTGATAGCAAGTGACGCCAAACGAATACAAATCGCTGCGTTGATCGGCGGCTTTGCCTTCGACCTGTTCGGGGCTCATGTAGAGCGGCGTGCCCATGGTGATGCCGACTTGCGTCAAGTTCATATCACCATTTTGAATCACGCGCGCCAGGCCAAAGTCGGTCACCTTCACTTCGCCCGTCGCGGCCAGCATGATGTTCTCTGGCTTGATGTCGCGATGGATGATGCCCTTCTGACCGGCGCGATGCAGCGCGGCCGCCACTTGGCGCATCACGTGCATTGCCAGGCGCGCGTCGATCGAAGCCTGGCGCGTCAACAGTTGGCGCAGGTTCTGCCCTTTGACGTATTCCTGCGCGATGAAATGCACACCGTCGATGCAGCTGATATCGAAGATCTGCACGATGTTGGCATGCGAGACATTCGCCGCGGCGGTGGCCTCCTGGCGAAAGCGACGAATATAGGTCTCGTCGCTGGCGAGCGCCGACTTCAAAACCTTGAACGCTACCTGGCGGCGCAACGATCCCTGCTCGGCTAGATAGACATCGGCCATACCGCCCCGGCCTAATCGGCGCAGGATCTGATAGTCGCCCAGTTGCCGGCCCGAAAGGTCGACATCTAGCGAACTAGCAGTAGAGGGGGTGGGTACATTCGACATATTCGGAACCGTGGCAGGATAAACTTGTATTGTAGTCGGTTCGCCCGCGCCGCGGAAATCGCCGACCCGCCTGGCGGATGGTTGCCGCCGCCTTGGCCGCTGCTTAGGATGCGACTACCGCGCTTTCCTTGACCTATTGGAGTCCCACCATGCATTCTACCCTCCCCTGTCTAGATCGTCGTGATCTGCTGAAATCCACCGCCGCTTTGGGAGTTGCCGCGATGCTCGGCTCGTCCGCCACGGCTGCCGACGCCGACAAACCGTACCGCAAAGCGGTCAAGATTGGCATGGTGCGGATCGAAGGCTCGCTGACCGACAAGTTCAAGCTGCTCAAGGAACTGGGCTTCGACGGTGTCGAACTCGACAGCCCCGGCGGCGCCTCGCCGGAAGAAGTCGCCAAGGCGAAGGAAGAAAGCGGCCTGCCCGTGCACGGCGTCGTCGATAGCGTGCACTGGCGCGATACGTTGTCGGACGCCGATCCCGAGGTCCGCGCGAAGGGGCTGGAAGGCCTGAAAACCGCCTTAAAAATGTCGAAAGCCTATGGCGGCACCAGCGTGCTGCTGGTTCCCGGCGTCGTCAAGGGAGACGTCAGCTATGAGCAATGCTGGGAGCGCTCGATCGCCGAGATCAAGAAGGCGCTGCCGCTGGCCGAAGAGCTCGGCATTATGATTCTGCTCGAAAACGTCTGGAACAACTTCCTGACCGATCCGAAAGAAACGCTGCGCTATATCGAAGAAATCGATTCAAAGTGGGTCGGCGCTTACTTCGATGTCGGCAACACCGTGAAGTACTCGCCGCCGCACGAATGGATCCCGATCCTCGGCAAGCACATCAAGAAGCTAGACATCAAGGACTATGGCCAAGCGAAAGGCTTTGGTCACGACCTGCTCGAAGGCGATGTCGACTGGCCAAAGGTGATGGCCGAACTGCGCAAGATCGATTACAAGGGCTGGGGCACGGCGGAAATCCCTGGTGGCGGCAAAGAACGCCTGGCCGAAATTGCCAAGCGCATGGACAAGATTTTCGCCAGCTAAAAAAGCAGCCTGAAAATCGATCGCGCCAGCGAGATCGAACGCTCCCCACC
>JAEZGD010000452.1 GCA_023417165.1 Planctomycetota bacterium | reverse complement strand
GTTCGATCTGAATCAAGTTCAACGGATCGACAAACGGATTGCGTTCTTGAATCGAACGCTGTAGCCAGGCGGTGCCGCCAAGCAGATCGGGCTGCTTCATCACCATCAAGACCGAGCCGCGGCTGAGATCGTATTCGCTGCGAACCTGATCCCACAGTTCTTCGCCAGCCGCATAATCCATGGCCAACTCGCCATAGCGATGCGCGATACCAATGTCGGCTTTCGCCAGTGCGAGGTCAGCGTTGTCGATTAGCGCGCGGAACAGCGGCCACTGACGATACATTTCGTTCAGTTGGCTCCAGTCGCCGCCATGCTCTTCGACGTAGCTCGACATGGCTGTGCCGACGCCAAACCAGGCAGGAATCATCTGCCGGCATTGCGTCCAAGCAAACGTCCAAGGGATGGCGCGCAAGTCGGCCAGCGAGCGCATCTCGCGGCGGCGCGACGGACGCGAGCCGATCGGCAGTCGTTCGATCTCGCTGATCGGTGTGGCGTGATGAAAGAACGACATAAAGCCGGGGTTGTCGACAAAGCTGCGATACTTCGCGAGCGAGCGGCGCGACAGCTCTTCCATGATGTCGTTCCAATGCGGCTGCGGCGCTTGAAACGTTTCGCCGCTAATCAGCATTGTCGCCCAGGTGACTTGCTCAAGATGGCGATGCGCGATCTGTGGATCGTCATAGCGCTCGGCCAACACTTCGCCTTGTTCGGTGACGCGCAGCGCGCCGCGCACGCTTTGCGGCGGCAGCGAGAGGATCGCCCTGGCGGCCGGGCCACCGCCACGACCCAGCGACCCACCGCGACCATGAAAGGTGACGAGTCGCACGCCATGGCGTTCGGCGGCAGCGGCGATCTCCTCTTGAGCTTTGTGCAGGCCCCACACCGCCGACAGATAGCCGCCATCCTTGGTGCTGTCGCTATAGCCAACCATCACCATTTGCTCGCGCGCCGGCGACGACTTGACGTACTCGCCATAGGTGGCGTTCGACAAGAGCGCGTCGAGCGTTTGCCCGGCGCGATTCAAGTCGCCGATGGTTTCGAACAGCGGCACGACTGGCAAGTGCGGCAATGGTTCGTTGGGGAAATGCGACTGCCACGCCCAACTCCACAATAGCAGCACCGCGAGCACATCGCTTGGCGCGTGTGTCATGCTGATGACGTGTCCGCCCAAAATCTCGACACCGCCATGATGCGCCGCTTGCGTGAGCAGTTCGAACAGGTCCAGTGTCTCACGCGTGGTTTCACTGAGCTCGCCTTGCGGCCAAGGCGGCAATTGATGGAGCAATTTGGCCAGCAGCGCTTGGCGATCTTCTTCGCTCTGCTCGGCATAGTTGTCGACGATTTGCAAATGCGCGAGCAGTTCGGTCAACACTTCGTTATGCACGCGAGAATCCTGCCGCACGTCGAGCGCCGCCATGTGCAAACCAAACACATGCGCGCGGTCGAGCCAGTCTTGCAGGTAACATTCCACGATTCGCGCGCCATGATGCGCTTGCAGACTATCGACCATCAATTCGATGTCGGCCGTCAGTTCCGACGCGCGTCGATAGCACGGCGCATCGTCGGAGCAAAACGGATTGTCTTCCAGCTTCGCCAGCGTGTGTTCCAGGCGATACTGAATGACGTGCAGCCAGCGTCGATAAATCTCGGTAGGCAAGTAACGCGACAGTAGTTGCTCGGGCACTTGCGATTGCCACTGCTGCACCGCCTTGGTCAGTGCTGCGGAAGCCGGCACTTGCTGCGTCGACATGTTCAGCAGCTTCGACAATTCCTGGCAACGCTTGAGATGCAACTGCACGGCAGCTCGTTGCTGCAGCACCAGCGTCTTGCGCGTGACCTCGGTGGTAACGAACGGATTGCCGTCGCGATCGCCGCCGATCCACGAACCAAAACGCAGGAAACGGCCGATGCGGAACGCATGGTCTGGATATGTCGTGGAGAGTGCTTGTCGCAGATCGCGATAGATGCGCGGGATCACATCCCACAAGCCTTCGGCAACGAACAGGCCGCGCTCGACTTCGTGCATGACGTTGGGGCGCTTCGGCCGCAGCAGATCGGTCTGCCACAGCATGGTCAGCACGGCGATCACCTTCGCTTCGGCGGTCGCGCGGTCGAAGGGCGTCAGGTCGGTGCGATCCAGTTCTTGCAGCAAGTCGCGCAGTTCGTTCAGCAAGCGGCGCGTCACGCGGCGTTTGGCTTCGGTGGGATGCGCGGTAAAGACAAGCTCAATCATTAGCTTGTCGAGTAAGCCTTGCATCGCCTCTTCGTTGAAACCGTCTTTGCGCAGGCGCGCGATGGCCGCGCCAATCGATTCGCCGCGCGGCTGCGGATAATGTTCTCGCTCGCGGTGATGCAGCACGCGCACACGCTGGCAATCTTCCGAAAGATTCGCCAGGTCGAAGAACACGCTGAGCGCGCGCACGATGCCTGAAATCTCAGCTTCGTTCAGTCCCTCAATTTTCGTCGCCAGCTTCGCCTCGGCGCCGGGCAGGCCCGCGCGCCGCTCGCGCGCGAGCTGGCAGATCTCTCGCAAGGATTGTACCAGCGGCTGGCCCGCTTGCTCGACGACTACGCTTTGCAGCAACTCTACCAGCGAGTCGATGTTGCGATCGAGAAGTTTATGCGACGGCTTCATGGGCGTATCAAAAGGGCTAGCGCATGGGA
>JAEZGD010000356.1 GCA_023417165.1 Planctomycetota bacterium | reverse complement strand
TTGACCATCTGCCGCAGTCTTTGCCCTAGGTTTGCTACAGCCAAAGGCGGAATGGCTAGAAATGTTTTACATCCGCGCCATTGCGCGCGCTTGGGGAAACTCTGGTTATGGATCCGCAACTCGGCAGCATTGTGTGGATGACGGTCTGCGCTGCGCTCGTCATGCTAATGCAAGGCGGCTTCTGCCTGCTGGAAAGCGGGCTGTGCCGCGCCAAGCACAGCATCAATGTCGCGATCAAAAATCTGGTCGACTTCTGCGTCTCGGTGCCAGTGTTCTTTCTGCTCGGCTTCGGGCTGATGTTCGGCGCATCGTGGCAGGGCCTGATCGGGACATCGCTGTTCGCGCCGTTCGAAGAGATGACGCCCTGGATGTGGGCGTTCTTTCTCTTTCAGGCGGTGTTCTGCGGCACCGCAACCACGATCATCTCCGGCGCTGTGGCCGAACGGCTGCGCTTTAGCGCTTACCTGGTGATTTGCCTCTTGGTGTCGGCCGTCTTCTATCCTGTGTTTGGGCATTGGGCGTGGGGCGGCGCGATCGAAGGTACATCGCCAGGCTGGTTGAAAGCGCTCGGCTTTATCGATTTCGCCGGCAGCGCGGTGGTGCATAGCGTCGGCGGTTGGATCGCACTGGCCGCGGCGATCGTGGCCGGGCCACGCATTGGTCGCTACTCGCCGCAGAATGGCAAAATGCGCGGGCATAACCTGCCGATGGCCACGCTGGGCGCGATGCTGCTGTGGTTCGGCTGGTTCGGCTTCAACGGCGGCAGCACGCTGTGGATCACGCACGATATTCCTCGCATCGTCGTCAATACAAACCTCTCGGCAGCCGCTGGCGGTTTGTGCGCGATGGTGCTGACGTATTGGACCGAAAGACGCCCCAACGTCGGCCAAGTGATCAATGGCTGTTTGGCGGGGCTGGTGGGAATCACCGCCTCGTGTCAGGTGGTGTCGCCGCTGATGAGCCTTTGTATCGGAGCCATCGCGGGAGCGATCGCCGTTGGCGGCAAAAACCTGCTGGAGCGTTGGCGGATCGACGACGCTGTTGGTGCGGTGCCGGTGCATGCTTTTGCAGGAACTTGGGGCGTGCTGGCAGTGGCGCTGTTTGCCGATCCCGCAGCGTGGGGCACAGGGTTTAACTTTTGGCAACAGCTAGGTGTCCAGTCGCTCGGCATCGTGGTTTGCTTCGCCTGGGCATTTGGCGGCGGTTTGACGACGCTGTGGCTCCTCAGTTGCGTGTGGCCGTTGCGCGTGTCGCAGCGTGCAGAAGTGTATGGCCTGAACTTTTCGGAACACGGCGAGAGCACCGATCTGGTCGAATTGCTGCATCAAATGCGGCGGCATCGTCGCGAAGGCCAGTTCGCACGCCGCGTGCGCGTCGAACCGTATACGGAAGTGGGCCAGATCGCAGCCGAATACAATCGCGTCCTCTCGCGCGTGCGCAGCGAAATTGACGCACGCGAGCTTTCCACGATTGCGCTGCGTGAGGCCGAAGCGAAGTATCGCGGCATCTACGAGAACGCCTTTGAAGGCATCTTTCAAACGACAGTCGATGGTCGCTACCTCAGCGCCAATCCGGCGCTGGCCCGCATGTATGGCTACGAAAGTTCGGCGGCGCTGGTGGAATCGATCGGCAATATCGACGCGCAGTTATATGTCGAACCTGGCCGCCGCGAAGAGTTTACGCGGTTGATGCATGCCGATGGCGTGGTGACGAACTTTGAATCGCAAATCTTTCGCCGTGACGGTAGCGTGATCTGGATTTCTGAGAACGCTCGCGCGGTGCGCAGCGACAGCGGCGAAGTGCTGTACTACGAAGGTACGGTCGAGGACATCACCGAGCGCAAACACGCGCAAGAGTGGCAGCAGCAAGTCGAGCATGCAGAGGCTGCGAATCGTGCCAAGAGCGAGTTTTTGGCCAAGATGAGTCACGAGATCCGGACGCCGCTCAACGGCGTGATCGGCATGCTCGACCTGCTCAACAGCACGCCCACCAACGCACAGCAACAGCGTTACATTCAAATCGCGAAAGGCTCGGCCGATTCACTGCTGGGGTTGATTAACGATATTCTCGACTTCTCGAAGATCGAAGCCGGCAAGCTGGAGCTTGAAAAGATCGAGTTCGACCTGCCGATCCTGCTCGAAGACGTGGCCGAAATGTTCGTGCACCGCGCCAAGACCAAGGGATTGGAACTGACCTGTCGCGTGAAGCCGGATGTGCCGCCGCGCGTGATCGGCGATCCCGAGCGTTTACGGCAGGTCGTCAGCAATCTGGTTAACAACGCGATTAAATTCACGGCGCGTGGCGAGATTGAACTATCGGCCGAGACGGTGCGCATCGGTGACGATGGCGTCGCGATCAAACTCTGCGTGCGCGACACAGGCATTGGCATTCCCGAAAATCGGCGCGGGCGGTTGTTCCATTCGTTCTCGCAGGTCGATGCGTCGACGACGCGAAAGTACGGCGGCACCGGCCTGGGGCTGGCGATCTGCCGGCAACTTGTGGAACTGATGGGCGGGCAGATTGGTGTCGATAGCAAGGTGGGCGTCGGTTCGACGTTCTGGGCGATCTTGCCGCTGCCGATTATTTGCCCACATCACGAAACGCCACGCTTGCCGCTGGAAATGCGTGATTTGCGCGTGCTGGCGGTCGATGATGTGGACACGAATCTCGAGATCCTCCGCGATCAATTCCAGAACTGGGGACTATCGCTGACCACGGCCAGTTGCGCCGCAGACGCGCTGCAACTGATGCAAGATGCTACGACGCTCAAGCGTCCGTTCGGGCTGGCGATCTTGGATTGCATGATGCCGGGAACCGATGGCCTGCAACTCGCCCAGGCGATTCGCAGCGACGCCCGGCTGACGGCGACTCCACTGCTGATGTTGACGTCGCTCGATAGCACTTTGGGCGAACCGGAAGTCGCACGGCTCAATCTTGCGGGATGTCTAACGAAGCCGATTCGACAATCGCGGCTGTACGACGCGATCCTGCAAGCCATCTCGCATGGAAAGCAGGCGGCGCTCCATACCACGACGCCTGCCACGATTCCGGAATCGTCGGGGCTTTCACCGTTGCAAGGTCGGCGCGTGCTGGTCACCGACGACAACGAAATCAACCAGTTGGTCGCCATCGAGACGCTGCATAACGTTGGCATGCAGACTGCGACGGCGTCGAATGGTCGTGAAGCCTTCGAAGCAGTGCAGCGCGAGCGATTTGACCTAGTGTTGATGGATTGCGAGATGCCGGAGCTCGATGGCTTTGCCGCGACGGCCGCCATTCGCCAATGGGAAAAGCAGCAAGGCGTGGCGCGGCCGGTGCCGATCATCGCTTTGACCGCAAACGCCATTGAGGGCGATCGGCAACGCTGTTTGGCGGCCGGCATGAATGCGTATGTGACCAAGCCGCTGGATCGTCAGAAGCTGATGGAAGCGATGCTTGCTTGCCTGGCGGATGCGCCGCCGATCAACGCTGAGAGCGCGGTGACGCTGGCCCCTGCAATGGAACGGCCAATCGCTGACAACACAGAGTTAACGCCCGCTTTGGAACTGGGCACGCTGCTGGATCGCTGCGTGGGGGACAAGCCGTTTGTCTCGCGCATCCTGGGACGATTCCAGACCCAAGTGGGAAGTGATGTCGAACGCTTGCGACAAGCGGTGCTGGCTGGCGATGCGTCGCAGGCCGGCCGACTGGCGCATGCGATCAAAGGCAGTGCGGCGAATGTGTCGGCGCTGGGTTTAAGTCAGGCGGCGGCCGTGCTCGAGACACAGGCGCGCGCCGGCAAGCTCAGCGAGTCCGAGCCTTGCCTGGCCGAGTTGTCGCGCGAGTTAGAACGCTTCTTCGACACGCTCGACGAAGCGCTCGAATCGTTGAAGTGCTGACGTGAACGCCGAGGGCGGCGGACAGTTCAAGTATGCTTTTGCAGGTTGAGTTATGCGAATTTTGATTGCCGATGATGACGCGATCTCGCTGGAGATCCTTGAGAACGCACTCGTGAAGGCGGGCTACGATGTGGTCACGGCTTCCAACGGTGCCGAGGCTCTCGAGCATCTGCGTGAGCAACCGCTGCGTTTGGTGATCTCCGATTGGGACATGCCGGAGATGAATGGCATTGAACTGTGCCGGGCGGTGCGTGCCGAAGACCTGGGAGGCTACACCTATTTCATCCTGTTGACCGCGCGGAACAGTTCCGCCGAGATCGTCGAGGGATTGTCGGCGGGGGCGGACGACTTTGTCGCGAAGCCGTTCAATGCGGCCGAATTGATCGTGCGCGTGCGTTCCGGCGAACGTGTGCTGGCACTAGAAACGCGTGAGATGGCGATCTTCGCGCTGGCCAAGCTGGCTGAGTCGCGTGATCCAGAGACGGGGCATCACTTGGAACGAGTGCGCAACTACTGTCATGTGCTCGCCCGGCAAGTGAGCACGATGCCGAAGTTTCGCCAGGAATGCGACACCGAGTTCGTGCGCTTAATCTATCAAACGAGCCCGCTGCACGACATTGGGAAGGTTGGCATTCCTGACAGCGTGCTGTTGAAGCCGGGGCAGTTCAACGCCGCGGAGTACGAGATCATGCAGCAGCATACTCGCCTGGGCGCGGCGACCTTGGAAGCAGCCCTGGAAAAGTATCCTGAGGCGCGGTTTCTCAAAATCGCCCGCGACATCGCGCTGACGCATCACGAACGCTACGACGGCACCGGCTACCCGCAGGGATTGACAGGCGACGCGATTCCGCTGTGCGGCCGCATTGTGGCGGTGGCCGATGTTTATGACGCATTGACGTCACGCCGCGTTTACAAGCCTGCGTTTGAGCACACGGTCGCGCGGTCGATCATTCTGAAGGATTCCGGAACGCACTTCGATCCTGATATCGTCGATGCATTCCTGGCGGTCGAAGACGAGTTCATCGCGATTCGGCAGCGCTATGCCGAAGAACTGCAGGCGGCAGCGGTCTGAAACTATTCGCCGGCGGAACGCTGCGTTTGTCGCTGACGCTGCGCTTCATAGAACAGCACGCCGGCGGTAACCGACACGTTGAGGCTATCGACGACGCCGAGCATCGGCAGCTTGATCGCGGTGATATCAGGCGCATGCCAGGCGGCGGTTAGGCCTTCGGCTTCGCTGCCCAGGACAATGGCCGCGCCATGAGCGAGATCGGCC
>JAEZGD010000299.1 GCA_023417165.1 Planctomycetota bacterium | reverse complement strand
GAGTGATTGGCTATGAGCGTCGACGCGAGCGAAAAACAAGAAGGTATCTGGTGCGTCGTGGCCAACGTCAAAGGGGAGCATCCATGTGGTGAGGGCGGCCAAGAGACGAGGAGCGGTACTCGTCAGTTCCGCGGCGGAACAAAAGTCTACATTGCTGGCTGCTATGCCGGAACTTGTGATGGCATTGTTTGTATCGGACTTCATCGTAAAAGTCGGAAGTTTATAACTTGTGTAGTTAACGTCACGCACCTCGAAAACTTCCGGCCGAAGCTCGCTTATCATCCGGAAGTTGTTCGGCGAATCCTAAAGGACGAGCGCTGTTGGTTCCGGACGCAGGAAGATGCCGAGAGGTGGGCGGAAGCCTTTCCTGAATGGTAAGAGATCTGGAAACCAAAAGACAAATGCAAACCGGGTGAAGAATAGGCGTGAGGAATTCCTCCGCAACAGGGCAAAGGGACTGTCGTGTTTGAAGTTGTTCACACAGTCACAGATTGGTACGACGGACCGCGACGTGGGATTGCGAATTACCTCGGCCAGCCGCACCTGTTTGAATCCGAGTGGCAGGACAGCGAGAACGTGGATGCAGATACTTTTCTGTTGATGCCCATTGATGCCGAGACCTTCGCCTTGGCTCTTGAGAATTGGACGATCTGGCGGCGGTGGGAAACGGCCTTCTATCAAGGAAGGGCCACGCAAGAAACGCATCCCACTCTGCCGGAAGATCAAAGGCGGCGCGACGAGCTTGAATGCTTACTAGACGGGCGGTTGATGATCGATCCGGCGCGAGCCTTGCGAAAAAAGGCGGAGTTTGAGGTCAGGAACGATCCCGAGTGGAGTGGTTATGGAATGCGCCCATTAGAGGTCCAATGGAAGGACGTGTACTGATTGCTGCACGCTTGGCAGGATCTTGAAAATGATCGCAGCAGCTTCTTGAACTGCCTGTCTTACGACTTCCCGGAAATCGCCTGGCGGTAGCGGGCGGCGGAATGCTGGACGATGCGGGGACCGTCTTGGGCGATTACCATGTCCCAGAAGGCGCCGTAGATGCGGTCGTAACGGAAGGGTGCGACGGTTTGCACGATGCGATCGACGGCGGAGGCCGAAAGCGGAATGAAATTGGGATACGAGTACATGAAGCTGACGTGCTGGCGGTCGGCGACGACTTGCAGGATGTCGCCGGTGAGCAGGGCGCCTTGGCCGGCGGCAGCCGCTTGCCAGTGCAACACCGTACCGCCGGTGAAATGCCCGCCGCAGCGAATGAGCGTTAGCCCTTCGCCCAGCGATAGCGTCTCGCCTTGCCAGGCGACAATGGCGGCATCGGGCCGCTGAATCCACTGCTGATCGGCGGCGTGCAGATAGATCGGTGTGCCGCCGAGGGCGCGGCTCCACTCGACCATCGACGTGTAATAGTGCGGGTGCGAAATGGCGATCGCCTTCAGCCCGCCGAGGGCTTGAATCATCTCGACGATCGCCGGATCGACCAGCGAAATGCAATCCCACAGCACGTTGCCTTGCGGCGTGCGAACCAAGAGCGCTCGTTGACCAATGCTGAAGTGCGGCTCGATGCCGATGCCGATCAGGCCCGGTTCTTCGTAGCGAATTGCGGTGCGATGCGTGCGCCGCAACTGCTCCAGCGTCGTCCACTGCTGCCTGGTCGCTTTCACATACTGACGCTCGTCGAGACAGATGACGCAGCCGCCAGGCGGAGCGGTGCTTTCGGCATACTGGGTTCCGCAGGTGGTGCAGATGTAGTACGGCATCGCGAATGGCTCGAAAACGGCTATTTATCCAAGGCAAACACGGCCAGTTGCGGCACATGGTCGCTCAGCGCGAACGATTCCGGGTCGGCGATATTGACGCGAAACGCACCTTCGTACAAGGGGCGTGATTCGACCGCCTGGTTGGTGATCGGCCCGGCGGCCAGGATGTAGTCGATCCGCTTGTTGAGCATCAAATCGTCCTTCTCGGACTGAAAAGTCAGGCCATCGCCGTGGCCTACCTTGGTGAAGGTGTCGACCCAACCTGCGTCGGTCCACATTGGATACTCCGGCGGCATCGGACGATGGTTCAAGTCGCCAATCAAGAGCATCGAATGCCCGGCGGCGAGGTCGGGCTGCATCGCCTCCAGCATCGCGCGGATTTCCTTCAGGCGAACGTCCGGCTCGGGCGCGGGATGCAGATGGGCCGAGTGTACGAGCAGCGACTGCCCGCCTGGCAACTTGATCGTGGCGCTGCCCCAGTGACGCGTGAACAATTCTTTGGGGCGTTTGCCCTCTTTGAGTGGAACGTTCTTGGCGTCAACGATCTCGAACCGGCTGAGCAGCGTGCCGGGCCAATCGCCGCCGCTGGGAAAGCGGACGACGTTCATCTTGAGGAGTTTGGCGATCTCGGTAGTGACCGCTTCGCTCGGCGACTCCGAGAACGCAATGATATCGGGCTCATAGAGGGCCAATTCGTGCGCGAAACGCTGTGGCATTTGTCCAAGGGCGGTCGCCTTTTTGCCGAGCGCGCGATCTTTCGGCCAACCGGTGCACTTGTAGACGTTGTAAGCAATCACACGCAGCGATTTGAACGGCTTGTCCTCGCTCGCACGAGCCAGGCGAGTCATACCAGCGAGCGTCAGACCGCCGAGGGCACACGTGGCGAGCGCCTGGCGACGGGTGGGGAAGTGTGCAGGAGTCATGCGGGCCTCAGGGAGAGAGTAACGGAGGGCTTTGATTTTAGCATGCGCGCGAAGCCTCTGCCGCTAGTTCTTGAGGAGTCCATGCTTAACCCGGTTGGCAGAAACGCCCATTTCGCGGAGCGAAAGGCGACAATGGTCGTTGAGAGTGTTATTCGCGCACTACTCGACTTAGAATGAGACAGCCGTGAACGAAACGGGCCTGCATGGACTGCCTTCCTGCGAATCGCCTGCCTTGAGGATTTCTTTGACGATGCGAAACGTATTGCTTTCCGCCTGGTTTGTGCTTGGTTGCTGCGCCCCGACGCTGGCGGCCGAGACCTACGACGTCGTGATCTATGGCGGCTCGTCCGGCGGCATCGCCGCCGCGGTGCAAACGGCGC
>JAEZGD010000246.1 GCA_023417165.1 Planctomycetota bacterium | reverse complement strand
TCCCATGGGATGCGCGGCTGGGGAGAAGATCGAGCAGGTCTGATTAATAGTTGCCGGGCGCTTCGCCGCCACGGGCGGTGCCGAGGGCTTGGAAGGTGAGGCGATCGACCGTGTTGTTGATAAAGCGGACCGAGCCATCGCCCAGGCCGATGTTGGCTCCGCCCGAATGAGCGCTGCGAGCGTACATGACCGCGGGATCGCCGCTGCCTTGCGTGCACGGAGCGAGCGGGTCGCCTGATTTGCAACGGATGAGCTCGTCGGGAATCTTGGTGTTGGGACCTTCGAGGGTGCTGAACAACACGCCCAAGTGCTTGCCGCGGAAATAGCGACCGCGCCAATCACGTTCGTTGGCAGGATCTTTGACGGCGATGAACTCGCCGAGCATGATCGTGTTCGAGGTGCCATCGGTAACCGTGCCGAAGTTGGTGGTGTTCAAGTGCATGAACATGCCATTGAGTTCGGTCGAGCGGCCGGTAGTGGTGTTGGCGGTGCCGGTCGAGATCTTCTGCGAGCCAGCGCATGCGGCATAATTGCCACAGAAGCCGTCGTTATAGTCGTGCGTAGGACCCCAGTGCGCGGTGGTCTTGGGGTTGTTCGGATCGCTAGGGCACGACAAGCCCTTGATGGGACTACCGCACTCGACCACGTTGCCTTTATCGGTTTCCATCCAGGTGTTCGCCGTGTGCGTCGACATCAGCGGCACCAGACGGTTGTAGAGCGCGGTTTGTTCGATGAAGGGAAACAGCGCGATCATGAAGGTCTGCTCAACAGAGCCAGTGCCAGGACCGTTGCCCTGAAAGCTGGCGGTGGCACCAATCGGAAAGCTGCCGACGGTGTCGTGATAGTTGTGCATGGCCAAGCCAAGCTGCTTCAGATGGTTGGTGCATTGCATGCGCCGCGCGGCTTCGCGAGCGGCTTGCACTGCCGGCAACAGCAGGGCCACCAATACGCCGATGATGGCAATCACCACCAACAGCTCGACTAACGTGAAACCGGAACGATAACGTCTCATGCCTCAACTCCGAATCGAAAAGAAATGAAAGACCAATGATCGTTAGAATTACCTTTAAATACGGTAGGTAGCTTTGGGAAACTACCCCGAATGTGGCATTTTGTAGGATATCCTCCCATTACAAGCTAGGCAATGAAGGCGGTTGTTTTTATTTCAGGCCCGTACTGCAAAAGCCATTTCATCACTGGCGAATTACCTTCTCTGCCGTCGAATTGCCCTGGATTTATTGGCTTGAATGCATGTTTGCAAACTTTGTAAATTGATAATTGTTGAGTTAGTGAATTGTTGGTAGGATGGGCGCTCGATTCCTTGGCAATTGAATTACTCGAAAGTGCGCATTGTTTTAGGCGTATCGATGAGCGAAGAACTCCCAAGAGGTAGGGGGCATAAACTTTGCGCGCCGAGTGGCGAAGAATGCTTCCTGGTGGCTGGCTAGCTTTGCTGTAAGTGACTGTAATTAGGAGACTTGCGTTTGACTGCTTCCGCACCTGTGCCTCGCAGAGGTAATGAAAAATCCAGGCATAACAGGTCTCTTTAGGGACCGCCGCAGGCAGCGGATCCGCCGAACGCGGTAATTTGGAGCAATTGGCGAGAAAGCCGCCGGGCGAAGAATTTAGCCTTGTTGTCCCTAACTGAGGTGGTTTGAGGGCAAGTTTATCATTCCGCTCAATTACCTGGGTCTGCTATATTGAGCGGCTACCGACGGGCCAAAGTAGATGTGGCTCGTGCTTCGGCAGTGCGAGCCTATGCCGCACGAGGCGGAATCCTTCATGGCCATTGATATTTCGATCCAGCATCAGCCTCAACTCGTTCCACACGTTCCCCGACGTGTCATTACTGGTGTCCAAATCGCCGGGACGGGGTCGTACGCGCCGTCACAGGTGGTGCGAAACGAAGACCTGGCAGAGTTGGGTTACGATCCCGAGTGGATTATTCAGCGCACCGGCATTCGCGAACGTCGCCGCGCGGCGCCTCAGGAAGCGACCAGCGATCTAGCGCTGATTGCAGCTCAAAAATGCCTGGCCGACGCTCACGTCTCGCCTGCCGAGATTGACCTGATCCTGGTGGCGACGATGACGCCGGATATGCCGACGCCTTCGACGGCTTGCATCTTGCAGCGTCGATTAGGCGCGCAGCAAGCGGCAGCCATGGACCTTAACGCTGCCTGCAGCGGCTTTATGTACGCGCTGGTGACCGCCGCGCAGTTCATCAAAACCGGAGTAATGCGACGCGTGCTCGTTGTGGGGGCAGACCTCATGTCGCGCACCGTACATCCCGACGATCGCAAGACATTTCCGCTCTTTGGCGATGGCGCCGGCGCCGCGCTATTGGGTCCAGCTTCGGACGAGCATGGTTTGCTATCGTTTGCGCTAGGTGCTGATGGTGGCGGCGGTGACTTGCTGTGCATTCCCGGTGGCGGCTCGCGCGAACCACTGACCAAAGATGGCCTCGACGCACGACGACAGTTCATGTATATGGACGGCCGGCAGGTCTTTAAGTGGGCCGTTCGCACGTGTGCCGACGCGATGCGCCAAGTGATCGAAGAAGCCGATCTCACGCCTGATGACATTGACCTGGTGGTGCTGCATCAAGCGAACATTCGCATTATCGATGCGGCCGTCGAAAACCTTTGTGTGTCGCGCGAAAAGGTGTTCGTGAATCTCGATCGCTATGGCAACACCTCGGCGGGCAGCATTCCGCTGGCGCTCGATGAAGCGCGCCGCCAAGGTCGCGTCCACACCGGCGACAACGTGCTGTTCTGTGGGTTCGGAGCGGGACTCGCCTGGGCGGCTGGCGTGATGCGCTGGTAAAGCAAGCGTCTACTCCTGCAAAACTTTCTGCAGGTCTGGCTCGTCAAATCCCTTGATGCATCTGTTTCCTTCATCAAGGGTCGTCCCATGCGCTCGTCATGCCTGTTGGGGATCGTTGTAGGCTGCATTTTGGTGTGCGCGCCGCGAGCGTGGGCCGCGGGCGGCACTTCGCAGGTTGCCAGTAAAGGCCACAAAGTCACCGCGCAAGAAAGCTGGCCCAAGGGCCTCGCAGAATGTTTGAAACATCCGTCGCGAACCGCTGGCTGGAATCCTTGGTTCACTGAATGGCCTAATGACGTCGAGCACTTTCAGTTCGTCATCAAGAATACCGACGAAGCCAACGAAGTGCTCAAACTGTTCGCTGAGATCAAAGCTGATCTGCACGTGCACTTGGCGCTGGGCGAAGAGCCGGCCGGGATCGGTTGGGTATCGAAGTTGGAGCCGGGCAACGATACGGCGTTGTTATTATCGTGCGGCGATCAGAATCGCATGAACGAGTGGTATGCACAGCTTGGCGGCCGAAAATTTGGCGTGATGGAGTTCGAGCGTTGCCCGGTCGCCGTGCCGCCGACGCTGACGATCTTCGTGCAGAACAAGGCAATCGATCTCGAGGCGCTGCGCATACCAGGCAAGATCCGTGTCAGCGCGGGCCACGTGCCTGGGGCTTTTCACATCTCGAACTTGAAGCCCTCTGAGAAGCCAGCGCCGCCGGGCAAAGTGCTGAAGGCGGAAGATGTAGACGCCGCAACACGCACAGCGCTGGAAGCGATCGATAAGTTCCTGGCGCGCCGCCGCGAGGCAAGTTAAAGCCACGCGTCAATCGAACGAGTAGCCGGCGAAGTAGATCTGGTCGGGCTGGCCGTCTTTGTACGCAATGATATAGACGCACATGCCGCGGTCGATATCGTCAAAGAATTCGCCGCTCTCTTCGATCATTTCGATCGTTGGCTGCGTAGTGCCGAATAGTTCTTCCAGTCGCTCGTCTGAGAGCGGCCCGGCCGTGCAAAAATCGGGGGCATCGCCAATGCGATAGATGTCGAGGATCGATCGCGTGCCGTCTGCTTCGGCTTCCGCCAGCGCTTCTTCAATCGAATCGTGCTGACAACCTGGCGCTGGTGAGCCATCGTTGATCGGAAACGTCAGCATCGGCATCGCGGGATTATAGCGTCCCGCTTGAAACTCTCGCTCGCGCAGCTTTTGCAAGGCGGCGTTCAGATCGTCTTCGTACGGAACGAGATAATAATAAGGCTCTGCACCCACAGGTTGTTCCTTGTGATATTACTCGATGCCGTATTTTTCCAGTAACCGATAGAGCTTGCGGCGGCTCACGCCTAGCACGCGCGCCGTGCGGGCTTTGTTACCACGTTCGCGTTCCAAGATCGAAAGGATGTGCAAGCGTTTGAGCTCAGTGAGGTTGTCGCCAGTGATGCTGTCTAACGACGAACGCCGCGGCGCTACGCGAGTGCTTGAATCGGGCGAAGCAAAACCCGTTGCTTGGCGCACTTCTGGCGGCAAATGCTCGGCGCGAATTAAGCGATCGTCCGCCATGATCTTCGCGCGCTCCAAAGCATTGTGAAGCTGGCGTACGTTGCCTGGCCAGGTATACGTTTCCAGCGAGCGCAGCGCATCGGCAGCGACTTGCCAGTCTGCGCCCGCTAAATGCTTGACCAGCAGCGGAATGTCGCCCAGACGCGTGCGCAAAGGCGGCATGTCGATGGTCATGACATTGATGCGGTAATACAAGTCTTCGCGAAAACGCATCGCCTTGACTTCGGCAGCCAGGTCGCGGTTCGTGGCCGAGATGATGCGCACCTTCACGCGTCGCTCTTTGAGCGAGCCGATGCGCCGCATCGAGCCATCTTCGAGAACGCGCAGCAGTTTGGCTTGCAGCGAGCCGGCGAGTTCGCCGATCTCGTCGATAAACAGCGTGCCGCCATCGGCGATTTCGAACAGGCCTGCCTTCGCGCTGACCGCGCCGGTGAAAGTTCCTTTCTCGTGACCGAACAGTTCGCTTTCGAGCAAGGTTTCTGGCAGTGCGGCACAGTTGATCACCACCAGCGGTTTGTCGTTGAGCGGACTGGCCTGGTGCAGCGCTCGCGCGACCAGTTCTTTGCCGGTGCCGCTCTCGCCTTGGATGAGAATGGGGCGATCAGTCGGCGCGGCGCGCTCGATTAAGCGAAACACTTCGCGCATCGAAGACGATTCGCCAATCATCTTGGCCGGGCGATGACTGCGTTCGAGCGCCACCTTCAGTTGTTGATTCTCTTTGCGCAAGCGCCGGGCATTCAGCGCCTTTTGCACCACAACTTCGAGCGTGTCGAGCGCCACGGGCTTGGTCAAATAGTCGATCACGCCGAGTTTCATCGCGGTCACGGCCGACTCGATCGAGCCTTGTCCCGTGAGCATGATGACTTCGCATTCGCTATGCGTGGCTTTGAGCTTTTCGAGAAACTCGATGCCGTTCATGCGCGGCATGTCGAGATCAATGACGGCGACATCGAACTCGCGGCGCTCCATCAGCTCTAGCGCTTCGAGACCATCGCTCGCTTCGCTGGTGCGGTAATTCCGCCGCTGAAAACGCCGGGCAAGCACGGCGCGGACCTCGGGATCATCGTCAACGAGTAGGATATCTCCGCTGGTAACTGGCGAATCTGTCACGTTCGATTGGTGGGCAAGTGGCTGCGTACCGCTGTTTAACGACGGTGTTGTGCGAGAGCGATCTTGAAAGCGCGCCGATCCGCACACCCGCCCTAGTGTACAACCTGGCGCGCCAGATGCCAGCGTCTTTGCGCGATTGCGCGTGGGTAGAGCAAAAGAAGAGAGTTCCCTGAAAAATCCAAGGGGCGATCAGGTTCGTTTAATTGAACCCGGTCGCCCCTTGGTAAATCGAATTGTCAGGGAGAAGTCCGATGTACTGCGCTGCGGCCCATGGTCTGCTAAACCTAGGTGACGCGCCGCATCTCGGCGGCGTCGCCGCGCGACCGCACAAGCACGTCATAGAAGTTCGCACTCGCCGATCACTTACCTCAGGGACTTCGTATCGTTAAGCAGTTCCTACCTTTCTTCGGCGCAGGTCTCCTTCACATCGAAAGGTGAAAGCGACCTGCTCGATCAACGACGTAAGTCAAGCTCTCGCGCCTCCTACGTCTTGATTTCGATCCTCTTAGCAAGGGCGGCTTCGGCCTTGGGCACCGCGACAGTCAGAACGCCGTTCTGAAAGCGAGCGGTGACCATCCCCTCGTTCACCGGACCAGGCATCGGCAGCACGCGGCGAAACTCGCCATAGCGTCGCTCGACACGATGGAAGGTTTTGTCCTTGCCGTCCGTTTCCTCCTTCTCCTCTTGCTTGACGCCGTGAATCACCAGGCGTCCGTCTTGAAACTCGACCTCAACATCCTCTGCCTTCATGCCTGGCAGTTCGACGGTGATCTCATAACGGCCTGCCGTTTCGATCATGTCCGCTCGAGGAACAAACATCTCTTTGGTGGGCCACCAGGCGTCATCTGGGCCAAGCATGCGATCGACCCAGGCTGGCAACTCAAAATCGAACTGACCGAAAGGACGAGCCGTTCGTACGCCCCAGGGAGTCATGGTTCCGAACATGTCACACCTCCTCTGCTAACTTCAGCAAGGCGCTCGTCGCGACAAGGCCGGTGTCGCAGAGTGGTCAGGCACAGCGCGACGATTCGCTCTCTAGATTTTACTCCGCTCTCTTCCTTTTGTACGCAGTGCAAAGAGCAGCGGTTTGCCAGCCCAAGTGCGGTGGATCTCGCCCTCTGCCTCTGGGGCCCAAATCGACCGCACTCGAACGTGGCATGTCTCTTGTGATTCGCTGCCTACAGGGCTGAAGCGATCGCTACCGGAGACGCTTTGTTAAGAAGCAATTGCGATGCCGGAGAGAAGGGAAAAGGCTTTGATTCTAGGCGTTTGACGCAACTATTTAAGCGCCAGGCAATTGCGTCACGAGGCGGGAAGGCCGGCATGATACACGACGGTGGTATGGCAGTGAGTTATTGCATGGATCGTGCGACTAGGAGCGCGCTGGTGCGCGGCTCGGCGCGCATTCCATGGTGCAACAAAGCTAGTCAGCCGTCGCATGCTTGACGATGAATTCGACGATGGGCGTCGGATCGTCAAGTCCGTGCGGATGATGGCCGACACCTGGTTTGGCGATCCGTTGGATCTCGCCGCCGAGCTTCGGATAGCGTTCGGCGATGATGCCTGTGTTTTCGTCCCAAGGCACCACTTCGTCGGCATCGCCATAGACGTGCAGCAACGGTACTTTCGCTTTGGCGAGTGGCGCGAGGTTATCGATAGGATTCTTGTCGTAGGCCAGCGCCTCGGGTTCATCTTTGAATTAGTAGCGTTCAATCACCAGCTTCCAATCGCGCGGGCTGCCTTTGCCTTTG